>NZ_BAABLN010000010.1:0-174659 GCF_039544365.1 Kocuria gwangalliensis
TCGGTGAGGCGGCCTTCCAAGTAGGCCCGCGCGTAGTTGCCGGGGGAGGAGTGGCCCTGCCAGAAGATCTGGTCACCACCACCGGGATGCTCGGGTCCGCGGAAGAAGTGGTTCAAGCCCACTTCGTAGAGGGTGGCCACGCCGGCGTAGGAGGAAATATGACCGCCCACCCCAATTTCGGGGCGCTGGGCGCGGTGGACCATGACCGCAGCGTTCCAGCGAATGAACGCGCGGTACCGACGCTCGATCTCCTCGTCGCCGGGGAATTCCGGTTCCTGGTCCACGGGAATGGTGTTCACGTAGTCCGAGGTGGTCACCATCGGTACGCCCACGGAATGCGCACCCGCGTACTGCAACATGGCGCGCATGATGTACTGCGCGCGCTCGGTGCCCTGAGTCTCGATCAGCCCGTCGAAGGACTCGATCCACTCCTGGGTTTCCTCGGAGTTGGCGTCTTTGAGGTTGTTGGTCAACCCGCTCAAAATATGGCGGTTGCTTAAAGGCTGCACAGTTTCTCCTGCAGTGTCACGGTGGTTCACCGATGTGGCAGAGCGGCTGCCAGGCTCCGGTGGGGGCCTGGCAGCCGCGAGTTCTTTTCAAGGCGACGACGGCGCTCGGTGCCCTCGCGCACGAGGGTCGCGAGCGGCGTCGTCGGCCTGGCTAGTGGCCGCTGTCCGTGGACCCGGAGTGTTTTTCCACGACCGGGGCCTGAACGATCTCGCCCGACGCCGTGATGGCGGGAACTTCCGTGCCCTCGGAGTCCACGAGCTTGCCGTTCTTGATGGTGTCCCCCTCCCGCAGGGATCCCTGCAGGTGCTCGAGCGACTCAAGTCGAACGTAGCGGGGTGGTGCCGCGGTGAAGACCGATCCTTGACCCTTGGGCGGGTTACCCAGCTTGATCTCATTGAACAGGATGTTCAGCAGCACGGCGGCCACGGCGGCGGAGGAAATGCCGGAGTGGAAGATGGTCTCGAACCACGCGGGGAAGCCGCTGTAGATGTTCGGGGCGGCAATTGGGAGCATGCCGATACCGATGGCGGTCGAGACGATGACCAGGTTGGGGGTGCCCTGGTACTTGACCTTGCCCAGGGTGCGGATACCGGAAGCGGCCACGGTGCCGAAGAGCACGATCCCTGCGCCACCCAGGACCGGCATGGGAACCGCTGCGACCACGCGACCCAGGATGGGCAGCAGGCCCAGGATCAGCATGATCAGACCGCCGGCCGTGACCACGAATCGGCTCTTCACTCCCGTGATGGCGACCAGACCAACATTTTGCGCGAACGCGGACTGGGTGAAGCCGTTGAACAGCGGGGCCAGGAAGGAAGCACCCATGTCTGCGCGCAGGCCGTTGGCGATCCGACGGCGGTCCACCTTGGTGTCCACGATCTCGCCCACGGCAATGATGTCCGCGGTGGTTTCCGTGAGGATCACCAGCACCACAATGGTCATCGAGATGATGGCCGCGGGCTGGAAGGTGGGCGGGCCGAACGCGAGGGGCTCGGGAAAGGCGAAGATCGCGCCGTCCATGACCTTGGAGAAGTCGGCCATGCCGATGGCCAGCGCAAAGAGTGTGCCCAGGACGATGCCCAACAGGATGGACAGCCGCGAGATGATTGCGCTGCGCATCTTGGACAGGAGCATGATGATCACCAACGTGGCGCCGGCCAGACAGACGTTCTTGAAGATCGCGTTCTCGTCCCCGGCATTTGCGACGGCGGCGCCGCCCATGGCCCACTGCGCGGACACGGGGAACAGGGACAGGCCAATGGTCGTGATGACCACGCCGGTGACCACCGGCGGGAAGAGCCTGATGATGCGCGCGAAGAACGGTGCAATCAGGAAGCCAATGGCCGCCGATGCCATGACCGCACCGAAGACCGCTTGGATCCCGCCGTCACCGTTGACGATCGCGGTCATGGTGGCCACCCCGGCGAACGAGGTGCCCTGGACCAAGGGCAACTGGGAGCCGAAGAACTTGATGCCGAAGGACTGAAGCATGGTTGCCAGGCCGCCGACGAACAGACAGCAAGCGACCAGGAGCGCTTGCTCATTGGTGGACAGACCGGCTGCGCCACCCACGATCAACGGCGGAGCGATGATCCCGCCGTACATGGTGAGAACGTGCTGGAATCCGTAGCCCAAGTTCGGACCCGCGCCGAGGTACTGGTCCTCGGGCCGCTTGACCTCGGTCGTAGCGGTTTGTGACATGGGAAGCCTTTCCCGGAATGAATGAGCCGGTGTGTCCCCGCCTCGGCCTCAAGAGACGGGGACATCTCGGTGGTGAAGCAGATGGCTCAGCAAAAGCCGGTGATGCCCATCCAGGCGTGCTCGTCCTGGGTTGCGTCCTTGCGCTGTACGGTGGCCTCGATCAGCCCGAACGGACGGTCCGCGGCGTAATGGGTTTCGTTGTTGTTGCCCAGGTCGCAGAAGCTCAAGTCGTAGACGAAGTGGTGCTTGTTGGGGCACGAGAATTTGATTTCGTCGATCTCCGGGTGCGCCTCGATCACGGCCTTGCCCATGAGGTACAGGGTCTCCTGCAGTGCGCGGGAGTAGTGGTCGGTGAACTTGGTGAGGATGATGTTCTTGACGTCCTCGTACACGGCGTCGAAGTCGACATCGGTGGTGTTGTACCGCCAGCGGGTCGCCACGTCCGTGGACATGATGCGGTCCGTGGTTTCCTGCAGGGTCGTGTACTGGTCCTTGGGGTACCCTTCGAAGCCGGACTCGGTGGACTTCAGGATGGTGAGGTTCCTGAAGCCGGAGATCACGGTCTTCTTGTCGCCGTCCGTGACGAGCACGGAGGTGCGGACTTCCTGCTTGTTCTGGACAAAACAGTGGTTGTTGTCGTTGATGCGATCCCAGCGGTACTCGTCCGCCGCCCAACGGCCGCCGGTGATCCAGTCGAACTCGCCCGTGAAGTGGTCGGAGAGCTTGAGGATCAGGTCCTCCGGGGACTTGATGCCGTACCGCTGGGCAAACGCGAACACGGTGTTCTTCTGGGTGTCGGTGGGGACACAGTGGGCGTTGTCGCCCTTGGTGTGCACCTCGGTGAGGTCACCGCGCAACTGGGAGGTGACCACCAGGTCGCGGATGATGTGACGGTCGTTGTCACGGTTGATGCGCACCACGTGGTTCTGCGCCTTGCCGTACTGGTTTTTTCCGAGCACTACTTCGGTCATCGTGAGTTACTCCTGTGTAGAAAATGGGTGTGCTGTCCGAGTGGATCGGCAATCGTCGACTGGGTCGGCTCCTGGGTCAACTGCCGCGGTACGTGGAATACGCAAACGGGCTCAGCAGCAAGGGCACGTGGTAGTGGCCCTGCTCCTGTCGCACCGAGAAATCCACTGAGACGAACGGGTAGAACGTCTCGAGCTCGCGCCCGGCAAAGTACGGCTCGGTTGCGAAAATGATCCGGTAATGGCCGGACTCCAGGGTCTCCGGGCCGAGTTCGGTGACTCGGCCGTCCTCGTTGGTGGTGGCAGTGCCAAGTTCTTGGCCCTCACCGGTGAGGAGTGTGACGTCAATTCCTTGGGCTGGGCAGCCGTGCACGGAATCAAGGACGTGTGCGGACATGAAGCTCATGACAGGATCCCTTCGATGCGGAGGAGTGCAATCTGACGAAGTTGCTCGGCAACTTCGGTGCGCTCGTCTTCCGGGGTGTTCTGCAGGCGGCGCTGCAGTTCTGTCAAAATCTCGGGCACGGAACGGCCGGCGGCGCGGATCAGGAATACCTGGCCGAAGCGCTCCTCGTACTCGGTGTTGCCCCGGGCGAGTTCGGTCTTGATGTCTTCCGTGGACTCACCCAGCCCGGCCTGCTCGTTGCGGGAGAGATCGGCTTCCTTGGACTTTCCGGCGGCGCGCTCGCCGATCTTGGGGTGGTGCGACAGAGCCTGGTCGAGCTCTGCGTCCGTGAAAGGGTGAGCGGCATTGCGTGCGGTGGCCAGTGCGTCGTCGGTGGTTTCGTACGGCCGGCCGTCCACGACGTCGTCGACCCAGCGCTGGATGTCCAGAGCGGGGCGAACGGTCTCCACCGCCGCGTGCCGATCCAGGTCGTTGAACTCATTGAGCGTCATTGCGTCCCCTGCGTTTTCGCTATGTGAAATCTAAATTCCATATGAAGATAGTGAACTGGATCACACGGCGGAAGTCAAGGGGGTCGAGCCGGAGTTTTCAGAACCGAAACAACGTGTCATTGGACCGTCATGCGTGACGTGGCGTGACGCACACCGGCACGCGCACGGCGGGTGCCGGAACGGTGCCTACGATGAGGCCATGAAACCGTTTGTACTGCTGGCCACCCGGCCCGAAGACGATGTGGCCCTGGAGGAATATCACGCCGTTCGGCGTTTTGGTGGCCTGCAGGAATCCCAGCTCGAACACGTGCGACTGGAGAAGGGCCCGGTTCCGCCGTTGGAGCTGGACAGGTACAGCGGAATCATCGTGGGCGGCTCGCCCTTCAACTCATCGGATCCCGCGGAGGAGAAAACGGCCACGCAGCGCCGGGCCGAGGAGTGGATCAGCGCACTCCTGGACGAGGTGGTGGCCCGGGACTTCCCGTTCCTGGGTGCCTGCTACGGAGTGGGCACGTTGGGAACCCACCAGGGCGCGGTGGTGGATCGCACCCGCAGCGAAGAGGTGGGGCCCATCACCGTCACGGTCACCGCTGAGGGCGCCACAGACCCGTTGTTGTCCCAGTTGCCGGGGGAGTTCACCGCGTACGTGGGGCACAAGGAAGGCACTCGATCACTGCCCGCCAATGCGGTGTTGCTGGCCAGCGGAACCGTGTGCGAGGTGCAGATGTACCGGATCAAGGAGAATCTCTACGCCACTCAATTCCACCCGGAGCTCGATCCGCAGGGGCTGATCAATCGGGTGATCGCCTACAAGGATCTGGGGTACTTCCGCCCGGGAGACACCCAGACCGTGATCGACCGGGTCAAGGACGGTCCCGAGGTGGGCCAGCCCAAGAAGATCCTCGCGGCGTTCGTGGACCGCTACGCGGTGTGAGGGCGCACATCCGCTGCACACGCCCACCACAATGACCGCACCGCGGTCCAGCGACCGATAGCGTGGGACCATGAGCCAGCATCCCGCGCCTTGGAGCAAGCCGCCCGCGCCGTCCCCGATACCGCCCGAGCAGCTACGCACGCTGGCATACCACCGGTTGGGTTTGGCGGATCGGAACCACGCATGGTGGAAGCCGCTCGTTGAGGGCGCCATCCTGTTGTTCTTGTTCATCGTCCTGTCGGTGTTGTTCGCCATCCCGGTCATCCTGTTCATGGACAACCCCATGGACGTGGAAAACCTGGACACCATGAACCAGCTGGATCCGCTGACCTTTTTCTTCCTGTTCGGTTCCATTGCGCTGATGGCACCGGCCGCGTATGTGGCCAGAATGATCATGGGCCCGCGGCCGCTGGGGCTGCTTCACTCGGTGACGGGGCGGCTGCGCTGGAAGTGGCTGCTTCAGTGCGGGCTCGCGGCGTTGGCCATTTTCGTGGTCGTCAACGGCCTGTCCATCCTGTTGGACCTCTTGGCCGGCGGCGAGGCGATCGAATTCACCGTGGCACCCCAATGGGGTTGGTTGCTGCTCATGGTGGTGCTGTTGGTGCCCATCCAGTGTTTTGCGGAGGAACTGATCTTCCGCGGTTATCTAATGCAGACGGTCGGCCGGTGGCTGAAGCACCCGGCGTGGGCCATTCTCTTGCCGGNCATGGCGATCACCATGGGTGTGCTCACATGGCGCACGGGTGGGCTGGAAGCGGCGGTCGCCCTCCACGTGGTCAACAACTGCACGGTCACACTCATGGCCGTAGTCGGGTTGGCGGACCTCAACGATACGAGTGGCGGGCCTCTCGAGGTGCTGTTCACCCTCGCGATCAACGGGATATTCCTTGTGGTCGTGTTCCGGATGGCGCGCAAGACGCGGATCGCCACCTCCCGCACCATCATCCTGCCGCCCCCGCCGCGGTTGCCCTCGCTCGCTCAGCGGCCTCGCGTGGTCAGCCAGAACGGCTCCGAACTCGCGGCATTCGTGGTGGATCCCCGCACCCAGAACTACCTCTCCCTGCCCGAGCAGTACGGTCCGTACACGGTCCGGGACGGCCAGGGGCGCCCGGTGGGTCTACTGGATGTGCGGCGGACCGGTTCGGCCGCCGATCCCGAGCGCACTCCCTAGACTGTCCTGCATGGCCCCTCACAGCGTGTCCGACTTGGATTCTCACCGTGCCCCGTTCGGCTACGCCCGCGCACTGGGTGATTACGTCATGGCATCGCCCAGTTCGTACCACGCGGTCGAGGCCGCGGCGGGTCTGCTGCGCGGGGCGGGATTCACGCAACTGAACGAAACCGAGGCGTGGAGCGACGTCGCCGGGCGGCACTTCACGATTCGCGACGGCGCTCTGATCGCCTGGGTGGCCCCGCGCGATCTTCGCGCGGGCACCGGCTACCGGATCCTGGGCGCCCACACGGATTCACCCGGGTTCAAGCTCAAGCCCAAACCCACCACGGTGTCCCACGGCTGGTACCAGGCCGGGGTGGAGGTTTACGGCGGGGTGTTGTTGAACTCGTGGCTGGACCGTGACCTGCGCCTGGCCGGGCGGCTCGTGGTGCGCGGTGAGAACGGTGAACTCTCACAGCACCTGTGCTCGACCGAGGCCATTGCGCGCATTCCACAACTTGCCATCCATTTGGATCGCTCAGCCAACGAGGGTCTCACGCTCGACAAGCAGCAGCACGTGCAGCCCATCTGGGGGACCGGGTCGGTTCAGGACGCTGATGTGTTGGGGTTGCTCGCGGACATGGTCGAGGCGTCGGTGACTCCGGAGCGCATTGTGGGCTTCGACGTGGTGCTCGCGGACACCCAAAAACCGGAGCTGATCGGGCAGCGGCGGCAGCTGCTCGCGAGTGGGCGGTTGGACAACCTGTCCTCCGTGTACGCCGGGTTGCACGCACTGGTCGAGCACGCGGATGACCTCGAGTCCGCGTCGCAGATCTCGATGCTGGCCGCGTTCGACCACGAGGAGGTCGGTTCCGCCACGCGCTCGGGCGCGGCCGGTCCGTTCCTGGAGGACGTCCTGGTCCGGATCAGTGCGGCCCGGGGCGAATCGCAGGACGATTATCGGCGCTCCCTGTCCGCATCGGTGTGCCTGTCCGCGGACGCCGGGCACCTGGTGCACCCCAATTACCGGGGGCACCACGACCCCGTGAACACTCCGGAGCCCGGTGCCGGGCCGCTGCTCAAGATCAACGCCAATCAGCGGTACACCACCGACGCCGTGGGCGCGGGGCTGTGGGCGGACGCGTGCGAGCGCGCCGGAATCAGTTACCAGGAGTTCGTCTCCAACAACAACGTGCCGTGCGGTTCCACCATCGGACCCATCACGGCCACCCGGCTGGGCATGCGCACGCTGGACGTGGGCGTGGGACTGCTCTCGATGCACTCCGCCCGCGAACTCGCCCACGTGGATGACCTGCATGCGCTGTCCCGGGTGACCGGGGCGTTCTGGCGGTCATAGAGCGTCACGCGTGTTGACAGTCACTCCGAGCCCGTGATGACCTGAACCCGTAACGCCATCAAGAGCGGCCGAGAGACGTGGCTCGTTAACGCCGCAGCAACCACCCGGATACCGGGACGGTGCTTCCGCCACGACCGATGGACAGCTTTTCGGCTCCTGCGGTTCGCACGCTCACGCCCGTGCGCCGGGCTGCTCCCGGTCGATGGTGCGGAGCATCGCGACAGAACGCGAGGGACCACCGAGAACATGAGCACCGACACCCGAACCACAGAACAGTTGGCCACCACCAAACATCAACCGCACGCCGCGGAGCCGCTGAGCACCCGCGACCTTTTCGACGTGTTTCAACCGGTGTTCGAGCGCATTGCCGGCGGGGCCGTGGAGCGCGAACAACGGCGGATCCTCCCGTTCGAGCAGTTCGCGTGGCTCAATGAGCGGCGCTTCGGCGCGCTCACGGTCCCGCGCCCGCGGGGCGGCTACGGTGCCACCCTGGAGCAGGTTGCCGAGTTGCTGATCGCCCTGGCCGCCGCCGACTCCAACGTGGCGCACGTGTACCGCTCACACCTGGGATTCATTGCGAGCCTGGGCTCCGACGAGTCCGAGGTCTGGTTCCCGCGTATTGCCGCCGGTGAAACCGTGGGTAATGCCGCGACCGAGCGTTCCGGTGCAGCCCTGGGCACCGCCGCCACCACACTCACCCGGACCGGCGACGGCGAGTGGGAACTCAACGGCACCAAGTACTACTCCACCGGTTCCATTTTCTCCGACTGGATCCAGGTCACCGCCCAGATCCCCGGTCACGAGGAGCGCTCGCACGCGCTGGTGAAGAGCTCGTGGGACGGCATCGAACTGGTCGATGACTGGGACGGCTTCGGCCAGCAACTCACCGGAACGGGCACCAGCCACTTCCGCGCGGTCAAGGTTCCGGCGTCCCATGTGCGCAATCGAGACGGCCGGGCAACCCAGGAGACCGCCGTGTTCCAGCTCGTGCTGCTCGCTGTCGAGGCCGGCATTGCCAGGGCCGCGATCGACGAGGGTGTTCACCTGGTGCGTTCACGCACCCGCGGCTTCAACACCGGCACGGGATCGGTCGCGCGTGAGGACCCGCAGATCCTGCAGCGCGTGGGTGAGCTCAGCGCCAAGGCTGGCGCCGCGCGGGCAATCGTTCTTCAGGCGGCCCGCGAGCTCGACGCCGCCATCGGCGTTCTCGGCGGCGATCCCCTGCTCGAGAACCCTCAGGAGTTGACCAACGCGTGCGAGGTGCCGGTGGCGCACGCGCAGGTGGTTGTCCCGGACCTGGTGCGCGACGTCACCGACGGGATCTTTGATCTGCTCGGCGCCTCCGCCGTGGGTAAATCCAAGTCCCTGGACCGCTTTTGGCGCAACGCGCGCACGGTGGCCACCCACAATCCCACCATGTACAAGGCGCGGATCGTGGGCGACCACCGCGTCAACGGCACCCCGATGTTCGGCCTCAACGCCATTGGTGAGGTCAACCCGTCCGGCGAACCCACAACGAAACAGGGCTGAACGCTGTTAGGCCTTTGGCGCACTCTCGGCAGTGCCGCGAACGCATCACAGGTACCGCCCGGGCCTTCGCACCCATCTCCTGCGTGGTTAGAACCCTGGGCGCGGGCCACAAGGGCCCCAACGACGCACCACCTGCAAAGAGAGGTTCTCACGAGCCATGAGATGTGCCGCTTGCATAACGTTGGAACCGCTGCGCGTCGATCACGCCTCAGAAATGGTCGAGGTACTCGGTGACCCGGCACTCTACGAGTTCACGGGTGGCGAGTCACCCACGCTTGACGAACTCACCGCACGGTACGCGCACCAGATCGGGGGAGCCTCACCGGACGGAGCCGAAGAATGGCGTAACTGGATCGTGGGATCAGTGGCCACCACGCAAGCCATCGGGTATGTGCAGGCCACGATCCGGCGAACTCAACGGTCCGCGGATCTCGCCTGGGTGATCGGCTCCCGGTGGTGGGGGCGCGGCTACGGAAAAACGAGGTCGTGTACACCTCATGTGTCGTTGGGGCCCTTGGGTGAGCCCAGAAGGGTTCTAACGGGGCATCAGGTGCGCGGCAGGGTTCCAGCGGCCCCTGAGCTGTGCGCTCCCACCGACGACGACGCCGCCCCGGTCACCTTTCGCGCGAAAGGTCACCGGGGCGGCGTCGTCGTGGCCGGGGAACTTACGGGAGCTGCGGCATGGCGATGTCGGCCATGCGTGCCAGAACGCGCACCACCTGACAGGAGTAACCGAACTCGTTGTCGTACCAGACGTACAGCACCAGGGAGCTGTTGTTGACAATGGTGGCCAGGCCGTCCACCACGCCGGCGCGGCGGGAACCGACCAGGTCGGTGGAGACCACGTCCGGGGAGTCCACGTAGTCGATCTGCTTGCGCAGGGGCGAGTTCAAGGAGATGCCCTCGAGGAACGCGTTGACCTCGTCGGCGCTCTCGGGGGCATTCTCCAACTGCAGGTTGAGGATGGCCATGGAGACGTCCGGGGTTGGCACGCGGATGGCGTTGCCGGTGAGCTTGCCCTGCATCTCGGGCAGAGCCTTGGCCACGGCCTTGGCGGCACCGGTTTCGGTGATGACCATGTTCAGCGCTGCGGAGCGGCCGCGGCGGTCACCCTTGTGCCAGTTGTCAATGAGGTTCTGGTCGTTGGTGTACGAGTGAACGGTCTCGACGTGGCCCTGCTTGATGCCGTACTGGTCGTTGAGGACCTTCACGACCGGGGTGATGGCGTTGGTCGTGCAGGACGCCGCGGAAAGGATCTTGTCCTCGGCCACGATGTCCTTGTCGTTCACGCCGCACACAATGTTCTTGAGCTCGCCCTTACCGGGAGCGGTCAGCAGGACCTTGGCGACCCCCTTCGACTGAAGGTGCTGGGAAAGTCCCTCTTCATCGCGCCACGCGCCGGTGTTGTCGACCACCAAGGCGTTGTCGATGCCGTACTCGGTGTAGTCCACCTCGGCCGGGGAACCCGCGTAAATGAACTGAATGTCCACACCGTTGGCGGTGATGATGTTCTTCGCTTCGTCCACGGTGATGGTGCCGTCGAACGGGCCGTGCACGGAGTCACGGCGCAGCAGGGAAGCGCGCTTGACCAGGTCGTTGCCCGGCTTCTTGCGGACCACCACGGCGCGCAGGTTCAGGCCGGTTCCGTCGTTGCGGTTGATGAGGATGCGGGCCAGCAGACGGCCGATGCGACCGAAGCCGTACAGCACCACATCCTGGGACTCGGGTTCGTTCTCACCCTGGTGCTCGACCACGGAAGCCAGCCGCTCACGCAAGTACGCCTCGAGGTCGGTGCCGGCGGATTCCTGGTAGCCCTGAGCCAGCTTGGCCACGTCGATGTTGCACGTACCCAGCTGGAGCTTGGTCAGCGTCTCGACGATGTCGAGGGTGTCCTTCAGCGGCAGCTCTTCTCCCAGGATGCGGCGGGTGAAGCGGTGCGCCTTGATGATTTCGGTGACGGACTTGTGAACCAGCGACCGGCCGAATACGGTGGTGACCACCTTGTTCTCGCGGTGCAAACGGCCCACCAGGGGGACCAGTGCCTCGGCAAGTGCTTCGCGATCGGACCAGGTGGTGCTCATCAGCATCCTTCTTCCTCGACCCGGACTTCGTCGTGAGGGCCGTGTTGTGCCGCGCTTCGTTGTGCGGTCTAGCGTGATGGCGCCCCGTAGGAATGGGGCGGCTCGTCGTACGTCAGTCTACGTGGCTCGCGCACCCCTCGTGTGCGTATCCCTTTAGGTGACGACGCCGCCGCGGCGCCGTCTTCTTGGCGGTCGCCTTTGCTACCGTGGTGCCATGTTGACGGTGATCGGTGAAGCTCTCGTGGATGTGGTCTCGCGCAAGGGTGAAGCACCTCGAGCGCACGTGGGCGGAAGCCCCATGAATGTGGCCGTAGGCCTTGCCCGCCTGGGTCAGTCGGTGCAGTTCCTGGGCCGCTACGGTCAGGACGAGTACGGCGAGCAAGTGGCCGCGCACCTGCGGGACAACAAGGTGAGCCTGCCGTTCAGCCCGGATTCCAAGCCCACCTCGGTAGCGCAGGCCACGCTGGATCAGGCCGGCGCCGCAACCTATGCCTTTCAGTTGGATTGGTCCTTGGACGTCTCCGACGACCAGATCGATCAGCTCCTCAGCAATACCGGCCTGCTGCACGTGGGCTCCATCGGTGCCATGCTCGAACCCGGCGCGACCCTGGTCCGCAAGGCTGTGGAGCGTGCCCATGGCCACGCCCTGATCTCATACGATCCCAATTGCCGACCCACCATCATTCCGGATTCTTCGGATGCCCGCGCTCGGGCGGAGGCCATTGTGGCGTCCGCGGACATCGTGAAGGCCTCTGACGAAGATCTGCTGTGGCTCTATCCGAACCGCTCCATCGAGGACAGCGCCCGGGCGTGGTTGCAAGCGGGTGCACACTTGGTGATCGTGACTCGCGGGCCACTGGGCCCCTGGGCGGTAAGCCGCGGCACGGGACGCGAAGGTGTGGACACCGCAGCGGCCCGAGTGGACGTGGTGGACACGGTGGGTGCGGGGGATTCGTTCATGGCCGCCCTGATCTCCACTTTGACCGACCGCGGTCTCACCGGAGCCGATGCTCGCCGTGACTTGGACGCGTTGGACAAGGACGAGGTACGGCAAATCCTGCGCTACGCCGCAGCCGCCGCGGGTGTGACCGTTTCCCGTTCCGGGGCGGACCTGCCGACCAAGGATGATCTGCCGAAGAACTGACGCGTGCCGGCCGCTCCTGCGCGGCCGGCCGCCACGACAAGCCCCCGCCGTGAAGGTGGCGGGCGCCGTCGGCAAGGACGTGTCCGTGAGTACGAACCGTTCAACGAAAGGAATACCGATGTTCGACCGCGAACCCTACGCAGACCTGCCCGACCTTCCCACGTTCACTCTGACCTCAACGGATGTCGCCGAGGGTGAGACCATGGCCACCGCACAGGTCTCCGCAATCATGGGCGCCGGCGGTGAGGACATTTCCCCGCAACTGTCCTGGTCGGGGGCGCCCGAGGGCACCAAGTCCTACGTGGTGACTATGTTCGACCCCGATGCGCCCACCCCCAGTGGGTTCTGGCACTGGTGCGTGTCCAATATCCCGGCCTCCGTCACGGAACTGGCGACCGGGGCGGCGTTGAACCCGCCGGAGGGTGCCGTGAAGCACCGCAACGACGGCGGCACCGACGAGTTCGTGGGGGCGGCTCCGCCCGAGGGACACGGTGCGCACCGCTACATCCTGTGCGTGACCGCCGTGGACGTGGCTGAACTGGACGTGGACGAGAACGCCAGCCCCGCCGTGGTGAACTTCAACCTGTTCTTCCACGGGATCGCCCGCGCCTTCTTGACCCCCGTGTACGAAGTCAAGTAACGCTCCAGTGGTGCGCGGAAGTTTCGAGGAGGAACCCCACCAGCCCGTCCGAATGATCGCGAGCGATCTGGACGGGACGGTTCTGGGACCCGATTTTCGCTTCCGGCCGCGCACCGTCGAGGCCATTACCGCCGCACGGGATGCCGGGATTCACGTGGTGTTCGTGACCGGGCGTCCCAAACGGTGGCTCCACCCGCTCCACGAACAGCTGGAGGACGTGGGGGTGGTCATTTGTTCCAACGGGGCCGTGGTGTACGACGTGCCCACCGAACGCGTCATTGAGACCAGCCTGTTCCACGTGCGTGAGGCCTTCGGGATCATGGGGGAGATCAGCGAGCTGTTCCCCCGCACGCTCTATGCCGCCGAAACCCTGGATCGGGTCTTCACCGATCCCGGATGGTCCCGCAGCGACCGCATGGAAATCTTCCCCGTGGAGGAGGCACCCATCAGGGAGTGTCTGCCCCGGGGGATCGGTGTGGTCAAGCTGCTGGCCAAACTGGATGGCGCCGTACCCAACGAGTATTTCGAGCACGTGCGTGACCTGGTGGACGGGCGGCTTGCCGTCACCCATTCCGTGGCCGCAGCCCCGCTGGTGGAAATCGGGCAGCGAGGGCTGACCAAGGCCCGCACGCTGGAGCGGTACGCCGCTGAGCGCGGGATCACGAGTCAGCACGTGATGGCCTTCGGTGACATGCCCAATGACCTGGAAATGCTCACGTGGGCCGGTCACGGGTACGCCATGGCGGACGGACATCCGGGGGTCGTCACCGCGGTGGGTCGTACGGCACCGCCCTTCACCGAGGATGGCGTGGCCCAGGTCATTGAGAACTATTTGGATCATGCCTGACCAGAAACGGTGACGGACAAGTTACTGTTTAGTACATGTCAGTTGCCGATCAACCTGCCGCCCTGGCCCACCGTGGTTTCTCACTGGACGGTCATGAGAACACCCTTCGAGCGTTTCGTGCCGCCGCGGACCTAGGATTCGTATGGGTCGAGACGGATGTGAACACCACCTCGGACGGCGTGGTGCTGGCATTCCACGACCCCACACTGGATCGGGTGACCAATACATCCGGTGACGTCTGTGATCTCCCCTGGTCCGAGCTGCAGGACGTGCGCATCGGCAGTACGGAACCGTTGGCGACCCTGTCCGAACTGCTGCGTGAGCTACCGGACCTGCACTTCAATATCGACGTCAAGGACGAATCCTCGGTCATGGCGCTGCCGCGCGTGCTTGCCCAGGAGGGTGCCGTGGACCGCGTGCGGGTGACCTCATTCTCCGAAGACCGCCGACGCCGCACGCTCGAGAACATCGCCCGGCTCACCGGCAAGCGCCCGCTCACCTCGGCGGGAACCATTGGCTGCGCAGGGCTCACGATCCTCTCCAAAACGGCCCGCGTGACGGACAAGGCCTCCCCCAGGATCGCGAGCCTCATCTGGTCGCTGTTGACCAAGGCCTGGGCGGTCAAGGTTGCGGACTTCACTGCCGTCCAACTGCCCGTGACGTACGACCTCTCCCTGCCGGGCGGGCGGAAACTTCCGGTCTCGGTGGTGGACCCCAAGTTCGTGGAGGTGGCCCACCGCGTGGGTGTGGCCGTGCACGTGTGGACCATTAACGACGCCGACGAAATGCGCCAATTGTTGGATATCGGTGCAGACGGGATTGTGACCGACCGCGGGGATGTGCTCACCCGGGTGTTGGCGGACCGTGGACAGTGGCCACCGCACTCCGCGTAATTGCGCGTGTGATCTTTGACTCACACCTGTGAATTTCCTAATGTCATAGGTACGCGAAACACGCGGTGATACCGACCCGTGAGCTCCGCTCCGGGTCGCGTAGCCCACAACTGATCGGAGGCGCAGATGCAGCACACTCACTCTGCCCGCGGTCCGGTTCGTCAACCGGTGGGCTTGATCCGTTCGCGGTGGATCGGCTGCCTCCGTAAGATCCCGTAGCTGCTTATCCCTTTCCCACAGGCGCCCCGTGTTCGGTTGCGCCCGGCACGCTCCACCCATTGAGCGCTCGCCAGGAGTCTCACAACGTCGTGTCTCAACAGCGAGGAAATATGAGCGCAAAACCCTATCCACATCCGGCTCCGGACCACCACGGACGGCAACGGGAGACCCGGAACTCGGTCGAACGGCGTCGTGCGCTGTCCCGGCGTGGTTTCCTGGGCGTGGGAGCCACGGCCGCGGTGTTCGCCCTGGCCGGCTGCGGAAGTAACACCCAGCAGGCCTTCTCGGGAACGGAAGCCACGGGCGCCCCCGAACCGGGCGGAATTCTTCGGGTGGGGCTCGCGGGCGGCGGCGCCGCGGACACCGTGGACGCCCACATCCCCGTGGGCACTGCCGATGCCGGACGCGTGCTCAACCTCTACGACACGCTCTACGAGTTCAACGAGGAGTACGAACCCGTCCCGGCGCTGGCCGAAAGCGCGGAGCCCGTCCAGGACGGTCGAGCGTGGATCTTCAAACTGCGCACCGATGTCACGTTCCACGACGGAAGACCGCTGACGGCGGCGGACGTCGTGTTCACCTACGACCGCGTGACGGATCCCGCCGATCCCAAGTCCGGTGCCTCCGGTCTGGCCAGTCTCGCCAGGTCCGTGGCCGTGGACGATTACACCGTGCGCTTTGAACTCTCCGAGCCGGACTCCATGTTCATCGACTCCACGGCGCAGTATTCCATGGGTATCGTGCCCGCGAACTACAACCCGGCTAACCCGGTCGGAACCGGCGCGTTCAGCTTGGGACTGTTCGAACCGGGTCAGATCACGGTCCTCAAGGCCAACCGGAACTATTGGCGAGACGCGCCCCTGCTGGACGAGGTGCACTTGGTGAACTTCAACGACGAGGACGCCTTGGTCAACGCGCTGCTCTCCACGCAGGTGGACGTGGTGGGTCAGCTTCCGTTGGCGCTCGTGGACGTGGTGGGAACCGACCCCCGCATTTTCACCGTCATGTCCGAAACCGGTAGCTGGTTGCCGTTCACCATGCGCGTGGATGTGGAGCCCTTCGACGACCCCCGCGTGCGCGAGGCGTTCAAGCTCGTGGTGGACCGCGAACAAATGGTGGAGCAGGTCTTCTCCGGACACGGCACGGTGGGTAATGACATGTACGCACCGTTCGACCCCGGAACTCCGCAGCTGCCGCAGCGCACCCGAAACATCGAGAGGGCCAAGCAACTGCTGGCCGATGCCGGCTACCCGGACGGTCTGGACGTGGAACTGGTCACCGCACCCATCCAGGCCGGAGCCGTGGAATCCGCTCAGGTCTTTGCGGAACAGGCCTCGGAGGCGGGCATCAACGTGAGCCTGCGCCGCGTGGACACCACCACGTTCTTCGGTGACGGCTATTTGCAGTACCCCTTCTCCCAGGACTTTTGGTACACCCGAAATTTCCTGCCCCAGACCGCCAATGGCACGGTCCCGGACGCGCCCTTCAACGAGACGCACTGGGCGGATCCGGAATTCATCGCCCTGTACAACCAGGCGCGCGCCACCCTGGACGACGATGAACGCAACCGACTGGTGGCACAGGCGCAGGAAACGCTCCACAATGACGGCGGCTACATCGTGTGGGGATTCTTCAATCAGGCAGACGCGTACCAGAAGTACGTGGGCGGGGCGATCGAACACCGCGCGGGCATGCCCGTGAGCGGGTTCCAGTTCCGTCTGCTCTGGATCTCCGAGGAAAGCGAGTAACCCGTGGGACGAATGATTCTCAAACGCCTGGGCATCTCGATCTTCGTGCTGCTTGCGGTCTCCGTGCTCGTTTTCATCTTCACCCTGCTGCTACCCGGGGATCCGGCGCAGGCGATCCTCGGTCAACAGGCCACACCGGAACGCCTCGCGGCACTGCGCGAACAGCTCAACCTCAACGACCCTTGGTACGAGCGGTATTTCACGTGGCTGGGTGGCCTGCTCGTGGGTGATCTGGGAACCTCGGCGGCCACGGGCGGTTCGGTCAATGAGCTGCTGGGGCAGAAGGTCTCGGCCTCGGTGCTGCTGATGATCATTGCCGCGCTCATCTCCATCCCGGTGGGTCTGCTGCTCGGCACCTGGTCCGCCATGCGCCGCGGCCGCACCACCGACCACGCGCTGACGGGTTTCTCCCTCGTGTTGGCGGCGTTGCCCGAGTTCGTGATCGGTATTGCGCTGACCACGCTGTTGTCCACCACGGTGTTCCAGCTGCTGCCCTCCGTGACCATGGCGGCCCCGGGAACCCGGGTGTGGGATTATCCGCTGCAGTTGGTCCTTCCCGCGCTGACCCTGGTGCTCGTGGTGGTCCCGTACATGATCCGCATGACCCGGACCACCATGCTGGACGTGCTCGATTCCGGTTATGTGGAATTGGCTCGGCTCAAGGGTGTTCCCGAACGCCAGGTGATCATGAGGCACGCGCTGCCCCACGCGATCGGCCCGGTCGCCCAGGTCGTGGCCATGCAACTGGCGTGGCTGGCCGGGGGCATTGTGGTGGTCGAGTTCCTCTTCCGCTATCCCGGTCTGGGCCAGGCCATGGTGGACGCGGTCCAGATCCGTGACGTGCAGGTGGTCCAAGCACTGTCCATGATCATTGCCGCGTTCTACGTGATCGTGAACCTCATTGCGGATGTGATCGGCATCCTGGCCAATCCCAAGCTGCGGACGGAGTCCAACAAATGAGCGCGCAGAACCAGCAACCGGTGACGCCGGAAACCCCCGTCACCCCATCCGCGGCGAGTTTCGAACCGGCAGGCTCGCGCGGGGATACTCGTCCGGTCTCCTTCTTCCGTCGGTTCCTTTCCCAACCGGAGGCCAAGTTCGGCCTGGTGCTGACCGGGCTGGTGCTCCTGGTGGCCATTGTGGGACCGTTCGTGGTGCCCGCGTGGACCGGTCACGGCCCCACTTCCTACGCGGGCAAACCGTTCCAGTACGACATTTTCGGCACGGACAACCTGGGTCGCGACGTGCTCTCCCGGTTCCTCGAGGGTGGTTGGCGGCTGCTGCTGTACTCGGCCCTGGCCACGCTGCTGGGCGTGGGACTGGGGGCCGTCCTCGGCATGCTCGCTGCCTTCAGCGGTGGTTGGTTGGATTCGGCCATCATGCGCACCGGTGACGTGCTGTTGGCCATCCCGCAGCTGGTCTTCGCCATGCTCGCCATTACCGTGCTCGGCCCGCAGGGCTGGGTGCTCGTGGTGGTGATCGGCATCACCCACGCCCCGCGTGTGGCTCGCGTGATTCGCTCGGCCACCTCCGGTGTGGTCGCGGAGGACTATGTGCTCGCCTCCCAGATGTATGCGGTGCCGCAGTGGAAGATCCTGGGCCGGGACGTGGTCCCCAACATCATGGGCCCGCTCATGGTCGAGATGGGCCTACGCATGACCTACTCCATTGGCGCAGTGGCGTCCCTGTCGTTCCTGGGCCTGGGCATGCAGCCACCCACCGCGGACTGGGGCCTGATGATCAACGAGAACCGCATTGCGCTCTCGCTCCAGCCGTGGGGTGTGATCCTGCCGGTCGTCGCGATCGCCGTTCTCACCGTGGGCACCAACCTCATTGCCGACGCCGTGTCGGGTGCCTCCGCGGGCCGCGCCAACGGTTCCGCGCGAAAGGACAAGTAAATGGCCACCACACTGACCGTTCCCAAGGCCACGGTGGCCACGGCCATTTCCGTGCGCGATTTGAGCCTGGGCGTCCACGGCGGGGAGCTGATTCTCAAGGACGTCAACTTCGACCTCATGCCCGGGCGCATTCTCGCTCTGGTCGGTGAGTCCGGTTCCGGTAAGACCACCGCCGCGCTGGCGTGCATGAACCACTTGCGTTCCGGTTTGGAACTGCGTGGTGGCTCGGTTCAGCTCCATCAAGGCGCCTCCCGGTTCTTCGACCAGAACATGGACCTGCTGACGTTGTCCGAAAAGCAGGTGCGCAGGTTGCGCGGCGGCACGATCGCCTACGTCCCACAGGATCCGGCGCTCTCACTCAACGGTGCCCTGCGCGTGGGGGAGCAGATCCACGAGGTGCTGCGCATCCACGAGTTCGGGCGCAACAATAAGCAACGCGAGGCACGGGTGGCCGAGGTGCTCGAAGAAGTCGGCCTGCCCAGCACCAAGAAGTACCAGCGCCGCTACCCCCATCAGCTGTCGGGCGGTCAGCAGCAGCGGATCGGCATTGCCATGGCCTTCGCGTGCCGACCCGCCGTGATCATCCTGGATGAGCCCACCACCGGATTGGACGTGGCCACCCAGGACCTCGTGCTCAAGACGATCTACGAGTTGACCACCAAGCATGATGTGGCCGGGCTCTACATCACCCACGACCTCGCCGTGGTCGCCCAGGTCGCCAACAGCGTGGCGGTCATGCTCCGCGGTGAGATCGTTGAACGCGGCCCGGCCGAGAAGGTTCTCTATCGCCCGGACCACGAGTACACCAAGACGCTTCTGGCCGCGGTCCCGGACCTCAAGGGTGAGCGCGACATGGGCGGGAGCCCGCCCGTGAGTCCCGGCGCCACGATTCGCGCTCCGTGGGACAACAGGGCTGACGACGACGTCGCGCGGCCGGGTGAGGCGCGCGGCGAACGGGACCGTGCGACGTCGTCGACCGCCAAGAAACCCGGCAACGAACCGTTGGTCGCCGTGCGTGACCTGCGGCTGGCGTACGGGCCGGCGGTGATCCTGGACGGTGTCGATCTGGACCTGCTCGAAGGCCAGACGACCATGCTGCTGGGTGAATCGGGTTCGGGTAAGACCACGCTCTCGCGCAGTATTGCGGGCCTCAACGGCGCGTACACGGGCGAGGTGCGCTTGGACGGTCAGGTGCTCGCGAACGGAACGCGCAAGCGCAGCAACGAGGACCGCCGCCGGATTCAGTACATTTTCCAGTCGCCGTTCTCATCGCTGAACCCGCGTCGCAGCATTGGTGACTCGCTCGAAGTGCCGCTGGAAATGAGCGGCGGAATGTCCCGGAAGCAGCGGCGCGCCGCCGTGGCCGACGCGCTGGATGCGGTGCGGCTGGGGCGCAGCTACATCAACCGCAGGCCCGGTGAACTCTCCGGTGGTGAGCGGCAACGTGCGGCCGTGGCGCGAGCGCTGGTGAATGCGCCCTCGGTGCTGATTTGCGATGAGATCACCTCGGCGCTGGACGTGTCCGTGCAGGCTTCCGTGATCGAACTGTTGCGGGAACTACAGCGCGATCGGGGGCTGGCCATGCTGTTCGTGACGCACAACATCGCTCTGGCGCGGCACGTGGCGCATAAACTCGCGGTGTTGGAGAAGGGACGGCTGGTGGATTACGGGCCCACGGATCACGTGCTGCGTAACCCGCGCCACGACTACACCAAGTCGCTGCTGGAGCACGTGCCCACGCTGTAGCGCGAGCGGGAAGGAAGTGTCACGATGACCACCGGAAGCGCACACGCCGTGGTTGCCGAAACCCACTTGCCCGGTACCACGGGGCGGGTGATCCGCGAAATCTTCGAGCAGCATTTGGGGAATGCGTGCGGCGGCATGTCGTTCAGTGTGTACCGCGGCGGCGAGCCGCTGGTGCGGCTGCACGGCGGTTCGCAGGAACGGCGCGCGTCTGCCGATGACCCGGTGGAGACTCCGTGGACCGACGAGACCCTGGCCGTGATGTTCTCCGGAACCAAGGGGCTGGTTGCCACGGTGGCGGCCATGCTCGTGGACGATGGTGTGTTGGACGTGAACGCGCCCGTGGCCCGGTACTGGCCCGAGTTCGCCGCGGCGGGCAAGGAGAACGTCACGGTTGCGCAGGTGCTCAACCACACCGTGGGTTTGATTTACACGGACCCGGATCCCACGGACAGTTTTTTCGACCTGACCGCCCATTCCGAGATCCTGGCGCGGCAGAAGCCGGTGTGGGAGCCCGGATCCAAGGTGGCTTATCACGCCGTGACGTTCGGGTACCTGCTGGAGGCCGTTGTGCTGCGCATCACCGGCAAGCGAGCGGGGCAACTGCTGGCCGAGCGGATCGTGGAACCCTACGGGCTGGATCTTTACCTGGGGCTGCCGGAATCCCTGGAGCCTCGCGTGGCGCCCGTGTTCCGCGCGCCCGGCTACGCGATCAGCACGTTCTTGCGTGACCCAGAGCGCCGCGCGATCGTGGATCGGATGTACGGCGACGCCCTGATGGGGGATGAGCTTCCCGCCAACTCGCGGGCCTTCCACGCGGCCGGTTTGGCGTCCGGAGGTGCGATCGGCGGGGCCGATTCGATTGCCCGGGCGTATTCGCTCGTTGAGTCCGGTGCGTTGGTTTCCGCACCCACGCGCGAGGTGTTCACCCGCACATGGTCCGAAGGCCTGGATGCCGTCAACGACCGCCCCCTGCGTTTCGGCCTGGGGTACGAACTGCAGGATCCCATCCACACGTACGGTCCTGTGGAGCGCGCCTACGGGCATTCCGGGGCGGGTGGGTGCCTGCACGGTGCGTGGCCGGACTACGGAATCGGGTTCTCGTTCCACACCAACGAGATGATTGCGGAGAACGTGGACCGCCGCGCCAAAGACTTGTTAGGCGCGCTGCGTAAAGCACTTGAATCCTGAGTTCTCCGAGGCCGGTCTCGATAGGGTGGTGACCATGACCACATCTCAGGAGAATTTTGTCCGGGCAGAAATCGTGGGCGGCACCGGAGTGCTCACGCTCACGCGCGAGAAAGCACTCAATGCGCTGAGCCGTTCCATGTACCACCAGATCGCCGGGGCCCTTCAGGATTGGGCCAAGGACCCGGCCATCACGCAGGTGGTCATGCAGTCCACGCTGCCCAAGGCCCTGTGCGCCGGCGGTGACATCAAGGAGGTCCGCGAAGCCGCTCTGGATGGCCGCTCGGACGAGGTCGCGGACACCTTCGGCACCGAGTACGCCATGGACAACCTGATTGCCGAGTACCCCAAGCCGTACGTGGCCATGATGAACGGCATTGTGATGGGCGGCGGCATGGGCATCTCGGTCCACGGCTCGCACCGCATTGTCTCCGACACCACCCAGATGGCCATGCCCGAGACGGCCATCGGCTTCTTCACGGACATCGGTGCCAGCTACTTCCTGCCGCGCGTCTCCCGGGAGACCGCCGACGGCGCTCGCGAGACCTCGCTGGAATTCGGCCGGTACCTGGGATTGTCCGGTGCCCGGTTCAACGGCGCCGACGCCATTGCCCTGGGTCTGGCGGACACCTACATCTCCTCGTCCGATGCTGAGGCTTTCGTGAAGCTGACCGTTTCCGACGGCGTGGACACCGCGGTCGCCAGGTTCGGTCAGAAACCGCCGGCCTCGGAGATCATCGCCAAGTGGGATGAGGTTCGGGAAAGCTACGGCGGTGATTCCCTCGAGGCGATCGTCGAGCGCGCCGGGAGCGACCTGGACGGCATGAGCCCCACGGCGCTGGTTCGCGTGTTCGAGCTGCTCAACGCGGGCGCCCAGGACGACGACGTGCGCTCCTGCCTCGAGCGCGAGCTCAGCATGGCCACGGCGGCCGCGCAGTCCGAAGAATTCCTGGAGGGTGTGCGCGCCCTGATGGTGGACAAGGACAAGAACCCGCAATGGTCCCCGGCCACGGTGGCGGAAGTGGACTCCGAGGAGATCCGCCGGGTGGTGGAGCGCAAGATCGAGCTGCCGTTCTGAGCACTCGCTCCCCGGCTGCCCCGAACGCTTATTCTATGTAGAAATATGTGTATATTTGACGCATGAGTACTTTGTCGATTTCGGATGCTTCGCGCGCGGGCGTATCTGCTTTGGTTTCTTCAGCTGAACAAGGTCACGATGTTGCTTTGGCGCGGCACGGGCGGGTTGTGGCCGAGGTAGTTTCTGCGGACGAGATGGAGGAACTTCGTCGCGATCGGGATACTCTCCGAGATGCGGCATTGGTCATGGCTCGCTTCGCTACGGATTCGGGGGTTCGTACGGACTTGGACCAAGCTCTGGAGGCTTTCGGCTTTACACGCGAGGAGCTCGAAGCAGAGCTGGCTGCTGACGTCAGCTCAACACGGTCGTGAACCTTCCAGCTTCACGCTGTGTAGTACGGCTAACCGAAGACGCAGTCACTGATCTGTTCCGCATGAAAAGGAAGGATCCGTCGATCCTTCGTGCAGTGTTCAAGAAGATGCTCCTACTGGAACGCTCGCCATTGGCGGGGGAACCACTTCTTGGGGCTCTGGTGGGCTTTCGAAAACTCGTGGTCGGTGATCGGCACTACAGAATTGTGTGGCGAGTCAAGGAGGAGCCGGGGGGATCTACAGTTCTCGAAATTTCGGAAGTCTGGGCGGTAGGAGTCCGTTCAGATTCCGAGGTCTACGAAGAAATGAAGGAACGGATCGCCCAACTTCGAACCGGCGGCGGGCCGGAGACAAAGCCCCTGGCGGACGTTATCAGTAGCACGGGGCGACTTTTTCAAGACATCTCGGTGAGTGAAGAACATTCACCGCCCAGCTCGCTTCCTGCGTGGCTCAAACGCGCACTGAGCGAGGAATTAAGACTGAGCGACGAGCAGATCGACGGGTTGTCCGAATCCGAAGCCAAGCAACTCATCATGGCTAAATGGAGCGGCCAGGGGCCTGAGTACTGAGATGGGGGGCGGCTGCGCATCGTTGATGAGCAGCCGCCCCTTATCTGTTGCCGTGCTCTGGATCACCCCAGCGGCGACGGGGTCTTGGACGTGTCCGGGGTCAGCGGGTCGGAGCCCACGGAGCCGCGAACGCGGGCAATGAACGCCATGAGGTGATAGACCACCAGGGTTGCGGCGGTGCCCAGGGCGATGCCCGCGAAGTCCAGGCCGAACACCGACCACGTGTAGTCGGCGATGCCTACGATCATGGCCACGGCGGCGGTGGTGAGATTGACCGGGTTGGAGAAGTCCACGCGGTTCTGCACCCAGATACGCACGCCCAGCATGCCGATCATGCCGTACAGCACCGTGGCCGCACCGCCCAGCACACCTGGGGGAACGGTGGCCACGGCGGCGCCGAACACGGGCATGACGCTGAGCAGGATCGCAACGATCGCCGCCACCCAGTACGCGGCCGTGGAGTAGACGCGGGTGGCGGCCATGACGCCAATATTTTCCGCGTACGTGGTGGTACCCGAGCCGCCGCCGGAGCCGGCAATGATGGTGGCCAGGCCGTCGGCCATGATGGCGCGCCCGGCATAGGGGTCGAGGTCGTCACCGGTCATGAGCGCCACGGACTTCACGTGCCCGATGTTCTCGGCCACGAGCACCAGGATCACGGGAATGAACAGGCCCGCCAGGCTCAAATGGAATTCGGGGGTGTGGAACTGCGGCAGCCCGAACAGCCCCTGTTCCTGCCACGCGGCGTTGATCGCGGTGAAATCGACCTCGCCGCGGACTACGGCGGTGATGTAGCCGATGGCCACGCCCAGCAGGATGGACAGTCGCCCGATCAGCCCGCGGAACAGCACCGAGATCAAAATGATGGACCCGAGGGTCACCAGGGCGGTGACCGGGGCTTCCATGAAGTTCGCCTTGGCCGAGGGCGCCAGATTGAAGCCGATCAGCGCCACAATGGTGCCGGTGACCAGGGGCGGCATGAGCTTCTGCAGCCATCCGGTGCCGGCCAGCTGCACGATCACGCCGATGATTGCCAACGCCACACCGGCCATGACCACACCACCGAGTGCGCCACCCGGACCGTACTGGTTCATTGCGGCCGTAATTGGGGCAATGAACGCGAAGGACGAGCCCAGGTACGAGGGCACACGACCCGCGGTCAGGACCAGGAACAGGATGGTTCCGATGCCCGAGAAGAACAGCGTGGTGGCCGGCGGGAACCCCGTCAGCAGGGGCACCAGGAAGGTCGCACCGAACATGGCGACCACGTGTTGCGCACCGATCGAGATGGTGCGGGGCCACACGAGCCGCTCGCGCGGGGTGACGACGTCGCCGGGGGCCACGGTCCGTCCGTCCCCGTGGAGCCGCCAACCCATCCCGAGGCGTTGTGGGAGACCGGGCGAAGCGGCGTCGCTCGTGGTGGGAGGAGGAGTGGACGGTGACGAACTCATGATGGCTCCTGACAGCGGCGCGTGGCGTCTGACGGGCGGCCGAAAATGAGTACCGCCCGCCAAATTCTAATCCGGGTCGACCGATACCCTGGACACGTGCAACCAGCAGAACTCAGTTCCGCCACCCAGGACTATCTGAAGACCATTTGGCAATTGGGGGAGTGGTCCCCGCAAAAGGTCACCACCACAACCCTGGCCTCTCGCATGGGGCTGGCGGCGTCCACGGTGTCCGAGGCGCTCAAGAAGCTGACCGAGCAGGGCATGGTCACGCGACCGTCCTACGGTGTGGTCGAGCTGACCGATGAGGGGCAAGCCATTGCGGTGAAAATGGTGCGCAGGCATCGCCTCTTGGAGACGTTTTTGACCACCAAGCTCGGCTACGCGTGGGATGAAATTCACGACGAGGCCGAGGTCCTCGAGCACGCAGTATCGGAGAAGTTCCTGGATCGGATCGATGCGTTGCTGGGGCATCCGGCTGCGGATCCGCACGGGGATGTGATTCCGTCACCGGCCGGAGAGATCGCCGCGCCCACTGCCGTGCAGCTGGCGGACGTGCGGGGGCCCGTGGCCGTTGAGGTGGTGCGGGTCTCCGATGACGATCCCGCAACGTTGCGCTATTTGGCCGGTGTGGGCGTGGTGCCGGGTACAAGGTTACGGGTGCTGCCGGATTCGGGGTTGCCGGGGATGGTTGCGGTGTCGATAGTGGCAGCCACCGCGGCATCCGTGGTCAGGATAGGCGTGCTCGCCGCGGAAGCGGTGTGGGTGACGCGAGTCTAGCGCCACCCCAACATCCCAGTCCCGAAAAATGCATTCCAGGGCCGCACAGAAGCAGTTTTGCGGACCGGAATGTCATTGCAGACTTAGGCGATCTCGTAGCGGCCCATGGTTATGAGCTCGTAGCGGCCGACTTTCAGCATGATGGACTTACAGGTGAGTGACAGATCATGGTTTTGATGGTGCCAACCAAGTAGCGTTATGACTCACACGACATGAGGGCTTCATCACCTGAGAGGAGAGCCATGCAGCATCCGCAAGTACCCGTTGCTGGCTCTGTTTTGCGTTGGGCCGCAAGAAGGTCGGACGTACCTCAGGGCGAGGTCGAAAGCAGATTCCCGCAGTTGAACCAATGGGAGCGGGGAGCTGCGGCACCGACATATGAAGAGCTACATGCTTTTGCCTCTTTCACACACACGCCGTTTGGATCCTTTTTTCTAGAAGAACCACCTGCGGAAAGTATGCCTATTCCCGATTTTCGGACTATGGGCAATGGCGATGTAGGCCCACCTAGTTCGGGCCTGTTGGACGTCATATACATTTGTCAGGAACGTCAGGATTGGTATCGGCAGTACTTAATTTCTCAAGAGATGAATCCATTGAACTTCGTGGGTTCCGCATCTATTGGTCAATCCATTAGTGATGCCGCGCAAGATGTTCGAAATTTTCTTGATTATTCCCTAGCCAGTCGCGAAATGTTTCGCGATCAGCGTGAAGCGCTCCGTTATCTTACACGGATAACCGAAGACCAGGGAATCTTGGTGATGATGAGCGGGATGGTTGGTGACTACACACACCGTCTTTTAGATCCGGTTGAGTTTCGAGGATTTGCATTGGTTGATGATCGCGCACCTCTGATCTTTATCAACGGTGCGGATACTCAGGCGGCCAGAATTTTTACGCTTGTCCACGAAATTTGCCATGTATTTCTCGGAGAAAGCGGAGTCAGCGACAGCTTTCTGCGGCCGCAAGGTCCGTCTAAAAATACCATCGAGCGGTGGTGCAACAGGGTTGCCGGCGAAGTGCTCGTGCCGTTGGAATCGCTTCGGCATGAGTTCCACGGTTCTCTCGATGTGTTAGATCTCGAACGGTTGGCCGGTCTTTATATGGTCAGCACGTTGGTGGTCCTCAACAGGCTTCACGATGGTGGATTGGTGGAATGGGATTCGTTTAGATCCGCATATAGCCGTGAGGTGGAGCGGATCGGGGGACTCCTGGGCAGAAAAAAGTCTCGTTCCGGTGGAAATTATTACAATGTCAAGCCATTAAGGGTGAGTCGCAAATTTGCCTCGGCGCTCATCAACGATACTCTGCGGGGACGTACACTGTATGGGACGGCCTATCATTTGCTAGATACAAAAAGAAGCGACATTTTCGACAGACTGGGCCGGGACTTGGGGATCATGTAGATGTACCTTCTGGACGCGAATGTCTTCATATCAGCGAAGCGACGTTTTTATCGATTTAAAGTGGTGCCGGGTTTCTGGGATTGGCTCCACCAAGCAAATATGAGCCGTGAAGTCGCGAGTGTTGTGAGCGTACAAAAAGAGTTGGAAGCTGGCGGAGACGACCTAACTGAATGGGTGAAACATCACAAGTCCCTATTCGAAATCCCCGCACGGAAGTTTGTTGAAAGTTCCACGGAACTGGCTCAGTGGGTTGTAAAGGGGGAGTATACCCAAGTCGCGCAACATCAGTTTTTAGCCGCCGCTGACTTCGAGCTCGTAGCTCAGGCTCTTGCTCTTGGAGCAACGGTGGTGACCGAAGAAAGACCGCAGCCTGGTTCAAGAAAAAGGGTCCTTATCCCTGACGCGTGCGATGCAATGGGCGTGCAGTGGACCGATCCGTTCACCATGCTCGAGAGGTGCGGAGCGAAATTTGTTCTCGCACCGGAATCGGATGCTTCCTTGTTCGGCTCTATGAGCTGTCCGAAGTAGCCGGCGAAACCACTGGGTAACCTGCCCCGATTCCGGTGCACACGCATGAATAATGGGGACCATGACCCAGGACGCATTCGGACAGTTGCTCGATACTTTGTACTACGGTGCGCTGGACAAGCGAGACCAAGGGACCAAGTTCGAACGGCTCGTACGGTCGTACCTGTTGGTGGATCGGGCTTACTCGTTCAGTAACGTGTGGATGTGGGACGAGTACCCGGACAAGGGCAACCGCACGGATACGGGTGTGGATCTGGTGGGACTCAGGTCAGCCACCGGTGAGAAAGTCGCTATCCAGTGCAAGTTCAAGGACCCCCAGGAGAAGATCGGTAAGTCAGATATCGATGGCTTCATCTCCGCCTCGGCCACGGGTGAGTTCTCTGATCGCATGTTGGTCTCCACCTCCCTGCAGGAGATGGGCAAGAACGCCCGAGATACTATCGAGCGGCTGGACCCGCCCATGATCACACTGGGTCTGGAGCAGCTGGCTGACGCGCCCATCGACTGGTCTCAGTTCAGCCTGGATCAGCCCGATCACATGGTCCGCACGGACGACAAGAAGGCACCGCGTCCCCATCAAATCAAAGCTATTGCGGACGTGGCCGCCGGCTTCACGGAACATGACCGCGGCAAGCTCATCATGGCCTGTGGCACGGGCAAGACGTACACCTCGCTGCAGATCATGCAGCAGCAGACCCCTCCGGATGCAACGGTGCTATTCCTGGTTCCGTCCATCTCCCTGCTCGCCCAGTCCCTCACCGAGTGGAAACGTGACGCGGACGAAGACTTCCGCGCGTTCGCCGTGTGCTCGGACGTCAGGTCGGCAAGAACACGGACGACGACATCTCCACAACCGACCTCGTGATCCCCGCGACCACCAACGCCGAGCGCCTCATGACCCAGCTGCGCGCCGCTCCCGGATTCGAGGGCCGCACCGTGGTCTTCTCCACCTACCAGTCCATCGAGGTGCTCTCCCTGGCCCAGGCGCTCGGCTTCCCGGACTTCGACCTCATCGTCTGCGACGAGGCCCACCGCACCACCGGCGCCACCCTTGCCGGCACCGACGAGTCCGCGTTCGTGAGCGTGCACGACCAGTCCTTCCTGCGCGGCGCCAAGCGGCTGTACATGACCGCCACCCCGCGCGTGTTCGACGAGAGCAGCAAGCGCAAGGCCCAGGAGAACTCGGTGGTGGTCGCCTCCATGGACGACGAGGCGCTGTTCGGCCCCGAGTTCCACCGCCTGGGCTTCGGTGAGGCCGTGGAGGGCGGGCTGCTCAGCGATTACAAGGTCCTGGTGCTCGCTGTGGACGAGGCCGCCATCACGCGCCAGTTCCAGGGCCTGCTCACCGACGAGGACGGCCAGCTCAACATCGACGACGTCGCCCGCATGGTCGGGTGCTGGCAGGGCCTCTCCACGCGCGGCACCGGCCGCGAGGGTCAGGACGACGACGCCGCGGCGTCGCCCCGCGGCGGCGTCGAGCCGATGCAACGGGCGGTGGCCTTTGCGGCGAACATCCTGGAATCGCAGCGGCTCGCGCGGATGTTCGAGCGGGTGAGCGAACAGCTCACCGAGGACAACCCGGAGGAGTTGCTGCTGGCCGCCGAACACGTGGACGGCACGATGAACGTCGCGCAGCGCAGTAGCAAGCTGCGCTGGCTCGAAGCGGAACCGGAGACGAAGACCTGCCGGATCCTCACCAACGCGCGCTGCTTGTCTGAGGGCGTGGACGTGCCCAGCCTGGACGCCGTGCTGTTCCTGAACCCGCGCAACTCGCAGGTGGACGTGGTGCAGTCGGTGGGCCGGGTGATGCGCCGGGCCAAGAACAAGGACTACGGCTACATCATCCTGCCGGTGGGGATCCCCGCGGGGGCCACCCCGGAGGTCGCGCTCAAGGACAACAAGAAGTACAAGGTCATCTGGTCCGTGCTCAACGCGCTGCGCTCGCATGACGACCGCTTCGAGGCCATGGTCAACCAAATCGATTTGAATCAAAACCGGGACGATCGGCTGGAGATCATTCCCGTCACCGTGGACGACGACTCCGTGGTCCGGGTGCCCGGTCCCGAGCAGGGGGAGCAGGGGACGCTGGACCTGGACTTCGGCGGGGTGCATGAGTGGCGGGACGCGATTTACGCAAAGATCGTGCAAAAGGTGGGCGACCGCGAGTACTGGGAGAACTGGGCGGGAACCATTGCCGAGGTCGCGGCCAAGCACACCGAGCGGATCGCCGCGCTCGTGCGGCAGGACCCGGCGCCGGAGGTCGAGCGGGAGTTCGCGCGCTTCGTGACCGCCCTGAAGGCGAATCTGAATGACGGGATCACGGAGTCGGATGCGATCTCGATGTTGTCCCAGCACCTGATCACCAAACCGGTATTCGACGCGCTGTTCGAGGGCTACGACTTCGCCGCGCACAACCCGGTCTCCCAGGTCATGCAGCACATGCTCGACACGCTGGAGGGCAACAACCTGGAGTCGGAGACGGCCGTGCTGGCCGGCTTCTACGACAGCGTGCGGCGCCGCGCTTCGGGGATCGACAACGCAGATAGCAAGCAGCGGATCATCACCGAGCTCTACGAGAACTTCTTCACGAAAGCCTTCCCCAAACAGGCCGACGCGATGGGCATCGTGTACACGCCCGTGGAGATCGTGGACTTCATCCTGCGCTCGGTGGACGAGCTGGCCCGCCAGCACTTCGGGGCCGGGCTCACCGATGAAGGCGTGCACGTGCTGGACCCCTTCACGGGGACCGGCACATTCATCGTGCGGTTGCTGCAATCCGGGATCATCACTCCCCACGACCTGGCCCGGAAGTACGCCGAGGAACTGCACGCCACCGAGATCATGCTGCTGGCCTATTACATTGCGGCGATCAACATCGAGGCCACCTACCACGGCGTGCAGGGCGGGTACTACGTGCCGTTCGAGGGTATTGTGCTGGGCGACACGTTCCAGATGTCCGAGGACAAGGACGTCATCGACTCTGCGGTGTTCGTCGGGAACAACACCCGGGCACAGAAACAGCTGGGCAGCGATATCCGCGTGATCGTGGGCAACCCGCCGTACTCGGTGGGTCAGACGAGCGCGAACGACAACAACGCAAACCTGGCGTATCCGTCCCTGGACGGGCGGATCCGGGATACCTACGCGAAGCTCGGCAGCGGGCAGAACAAGAACAGCCTGTACGACTCCTACGTGCGCGCCATGCGCTGGGGCACCGACCGGATCGGTGATCGCGGCGTGCTGGCGTACGTGACCAACGGCGGGTACATCAATGGCAACTCTGCCGACGGTATTCGGAAGTCGCTGGTTAAGGACTTCGATCATCTGTACGTGTTCAACACCCGCGGCAATGCGCGCGGGGCTGGTGATCTCCGCAAGAAAGAAGCGGGCAACGTCTTCGGGGGAGGAAGCCGTACGACGGTGGCCGTGCTGCTCGCGGTCAAGGACCCCGCCCACACCGGTGACTGCGAGCTGCATTACCGGGACATCGGGGACTACCTCTCACGCGGGCAGAAGTTGGAAATCATCGACTCCGCGGGATTGAACGGCGATGATTGGCAGACCATCACTCCGAATAAGAAGGGGGAGTGGCTTAACCAGTCCTCCTCTGCGTTCCAGGAGTTCGCGCCGTTGGGGGACAAAGGAAAACGTCTGTCGCAAAAGGCCATCTTCAATACCTTCACACGCGGCTTGGAATCGGGCCGTGACGCGTGGGCCTATAACTACTCCAATACGCGCCTAAACAATGACATCGAGTTGATGACCCAGAGGTATGACTACGCCCGAAATGCATATGCTGCTGCTCCTCGAGTAAAACGCTCCCAAGAAGATGTTGCTTATTGGCTCAAAGCTGATCCGCAGTCTGCTGACCCCACGAAATTATCCTGGTCGCGGTCCCTGCGGCAGCTCGCAGCCAAAGATCGAGCGCTTGAACTTTCACCTCAAGCTTTGCGGACGGGTATCTATCGCCCATTTTCGAAGCAGAATCTTTACTTCGCACCCGGCTACAACCATGAGCGCAGCCAGTTACCGTCCATGTTCCCGACTTCGCAGCACGAGAACTACGGGTTTTACGTCGTAGGTGCTGGGTCCGACAAGCCGTTTTCGCTGCTTGCAACAGATACCATCCCTGACCTTGCAATGTGGGGCAGTAGCAGTGGTCAGTTCTTCTCCCGCTACACCTACGAACCGCTCGGGGACGCAAGCCCCGGGGAACTGGACCTGGGGCTGAAGGGGGAGGGGGGCGACGTCGTCGGCGGGTATCGCAGGATCGACAACGTGAGTGACGATGCGTTGGCGCGTTACCGGGAGGCGTTCGGGGAGGGCGTGAGCAAGGACGACATCTTCGCGAGCGTGTACGCGCTACTGCATTCGCCGCAGTACCGGGAGACGTTTGCGGCGGATCTGAAGCGGCAGTTGCCGCGGATTCCGTTGCCGGGGTCGGCGGAGGATTTCCGGGCGTTCGCGGAGGCGGGGCGCAGGCTCATGGGGCTGCACGTCGATTACGAGTCCGTCGAGCCGTATCCGCTGGTCGAGGAGCACAGCACGAATGATGAGTCCGATCCGGACTTCTACCGTGTGACCAAGCCGCGGTACGGCGGCAACGCCCGCTCGAAGGACCTGTCGACGATCGTGTACAACGCGAACGTGACGCTGCGCGGCATCCCGGACGAGGCACACGAGTACATGCTCGGGGCGCGCTCGGGCCTGGACTGGATCATCGATCGGTACCGGGTGAAGACGGACAAGGCGTCGGGAATCGTGAACGATCCCAACGACTGGGCTGCGGAGCACGAGGACCCGCGTTACATCGTGAACCTCATCAAGCGTGTGACCACTGTGAGCGTGGAGACCATGGGGATTGTGGCGGGCCTACCGGAGTTGGAGCTGGGGTGAAGCCGGGGCTGCTCAACGATGCGGTCTTCTGTTCTGTCTGTAATACCCGACGGGACAACATGTCCCCCAGGGGTCGAATTCGGGTATACTCAAAGGCATCACGACCGGTTCCGCCCATTGGGTCCAGGGCCGGTCCTCATTTTGTCCCGGAGCTGCTCCCAGTGAGGATGCGCGGATGAAAAAGTCAACCGGTGCCCCCAGTGAAGGGTTCCTTCCCGGCAAGCTGTTCAGGACGTACGAGGAGCAAGTTGAGCTTCTCGAGTCTCGCGGCATGGTGGTGGAAGATGCCGATTGGGCCATCAAAGTACTGCGACGCGTCAGCTATTACCGGTTGAGCGGTTACTGGTACTCGTTCCGGGAGTTCAAACTCGATGGCTCTGGCCGCGGGGACACCTTCAAGGCTGGCACCACATTCGGGGATGTCCTGGCGCTCTACGACTTCGATGTCAGGTTGCGAGCAGTGGTTTTCACCTCCCTTGCACCCATTGAACTGAGCATCCGGGCCCTTCTTGGCCACGAGCTGGGAAGAATAGATCCGCAAGTGCATTTTCGGCCGGAATTGCTGGGGCCGACGGCGCGGAAATCAGGTACGGCCACAGCTTCGTCCAGATTCACGAATTGGTCTCAAAAATACGAAAACGAGCTAAATCGTTCTCAAGAAGATTTTGTAAAGCATCATCGAGAAAGGTACGGGGGCCAACTGCCGGTTTGGGTGGCTGTCGAAATCCTGGACTGGGGAAAGATGACGCACCTGTATGGCTTGTCACCGAACGCAGTTCGGGACGCCATTGCTGCTGAGGTTGATCTGACTGCGGCTCAACTAGATTCTTGGCTCAAAAGCCTGAATATCGTGCGCAACTATGCGGCTCACCACGGAAGGATGTTCAACCGCGTCTACGCCTTGAAACCTAAATTGCCGGAGAGTGGTAGAAAGCCGGAGCTGGCCTCTCTTGAATCCTTGAAAAATCGCACGTTCGCGCAGCTCGCCTTGATCCAGTTCTTGTTAACGCAACTGAAGGTGGGTGATTCAAGACTTATTCCTGCGGTTATGAGATCGTATCCGGACGTGAAAATCGTACCAATCTCACGGATGGGGGTTCCAAACGGTTGGAACACCCATCCACTTTTTGCGTGAGTTGATGTGGGGAGGTGGGGGTGGGGAGTGCGCCGGCGAGCTGGACCTGGGGGTGAAGGGTGGTGCCGCCGTGGAGAGACCCGGCCCTTCACGATGCTCTTCAGCCGAGGACGTATCGGGCCGCTGACGTCGATCACCACCCCGGCAAAACCGAACGTCTGCGTCGGATCGTGTGACGTCCTGAGCTCAAGCACCTGGGCGTCCTGGTGCCACCAGAAGTCGTAAATCATGGACTGCGATCCGTAATCGGCCTCCCAAGGGCCGGACCCGTGTCGAGCACGTAGATCCGCGATGACCTCACGCCGGCCCCAGCAGGCCCATGGGGCGCCTTCTGCTGCGCATGAGAGCCGGGCCCGCGGAATGATCTTCGAAGTTACCCTGGGCGGGTTCCTCGCCGACATGAATGAGATACCGCCGTAGAGCATCAACGGTGAAGCCGCGGGACCCGAGGCGGGTGGATCAGTTCTGCCGGGGGCTAGACCGGTCATAAGGCAGCTGTCTAATATGGGCAGTCCCAATGTTCGAAGTATTCAGAAGGAGTTCCTCGTGGCCAACAATCTCTTTTCCCGCTCCGCGCACGACCTAGGCGCAGCTGCCTGGTTCGGTGGCTCGCTGATGGGCGCCGTCGGCCTCAATGGGGCGGCCGCGGCCGCTAAGGACCCGAAGGAACGTACCCGGCTGTCCACCATCGGCTGGGCGAAATGGACCCCCGTGCAGACCGGCGCCTTGATGGCGCACACGATCGGCGGCGTCGGACTGATTCTCGGCAACAAGGCCCGCCTGGCCAAGCAGAAGGGCGCGAGCAGCAATACGGCCGTCAAGACCGCCGTCACCCTGGCCGGTATGGGTCTGACGCTGTACGCGGGCGTGCTGGGCAAGAAGGTGGGAGAGCTGGCCGATCAGGGAGCCGAAGGCGTCACTGAACCGCGAGCCGGTGCGTCTGAGGAGCTGAAGAAGGCCCAGAAGCAGCTCAAGGTGGTGCAGTGGTTGATTCCCGCGGCAAGCGGCACGGTGGTCGTGCTGGGCGCCCAGCAGGGTGAGCAGCAGCGCCCCAGCAATTTGGTGGATGGCATCTTCAACCGCCGGTGATCACCCCCGCTGCTTCAAGACAATGGGCAGGGGATCGAGTCGGCACCCGTGATCCCCTGCCCTGCATGTCATGAGAGGCAGAAACTTTTACCCAATCACCGAATCCACCAGCGCCTTGGCCTCCTGCTGCACCTGCGCCAGGTGCTCGGCGCCCTTGAAGGACTCGGCGTAGATCTTGTACACGTCCTCGGTGCCGGAGGGCCGGGCGGCGAACCAGGCGCTCTCGGTGGTGACCTTCAAACCGCCGATGGCCGCGCCGTTGCCCGGGGCCTCGGTCAGCTTGGCGGTGATGGGCTCACCGGCCAAGGTGTCCGCGGTGACCTGCTCGGCGGAGAGCTTTTTCAAGGCGGCTTTTTGCTCGCGGTTGGCGGGGGCGTCGATGCGCTCGTACACCGGATCGCCGAATTCTTCGGTCAACTCCGCGTAGCGCTGCGACGGCGTCTTGCCCGTGCGCGCCGTGATCTCCGCCGCCAGTAAAGCCAGGATGATGCCGTCCTTGTCGGTGGTCCACGTGGACCCGTCCATCCGCAGGAAGGATGCGCCCGCGGACTCCTCGCCACCGAAGCCAATGGAGCCGTCCATCAGACCCGGGACAAACCATTTGAAGCCCACCGGCACCTCAACGAGTCGCCGCCCCAGCGACTCAGCCACGCGGTCGATGATCGACGACGACACCAAAGTCTTGCCGATCCCCGCATCTGAGGACCAGCCCGAACGGTTGCGGTACAAGTAATCGATCGCCACGGCCAGGTAATGGTTCGGATTCATGAGCCCTGCATCCGGGGTCACAATGCCGTGCCGGTCCGTGTCCGCGTCATTACCGGTCGCAATGTCGTACTTGTCGCGGTTACCGATCAACGAGGCCATGGCGTTGGGGGAGGAGCAGTCCATGCGGATCTTCTCGTCCCAGTCCAGAGTCATGAACGCCCACTGGGGGTCCACCTCGGGGTTGACCACGGTGAGGTTCAGCCCGAAACGCTTGCTGATCTCCTCCCAGTACGCCACGGAGGCGGAACCCATGGGATCCGCGCCAATGTGCAGACCGGATTCCGCGATCACGTCCAGGTCGATGATGGACGGTAGATCCGAGACGTAGGAGTCCAAGAAATCGTAGCTGCCGGTGGTCGCCGCGGCTTGGGCGGCCTCGTGCGAGACGCGCTGCACGCCGTCGAGCCCGGCCTCCATGAGCTCATTGGCGCGCGCGGCGATCCACTCGGTGGCATCCGAATCCGCGGGGCCGCCGTGCGGGGGGTTGTACTTGAAGCCGCCGTCGGCCGGCGGGTTGTGGGACGGGGTGATGACGATGCCGTCCGCCTGCTCGTCCGCCCCGGACGCGTTGTACTTGATGATCGCGTGGGACAGCGCCGGGGTGGGCGTGAAACCCTCGCGTGAATCCAGCAGCACGGCCACTTCGTTGGCCGCGAGCACCTCGAGCGCGGTGTCCTGCGCGGGCCCGGACAACGCATGCGTGTCCTTGCCCATGAACAGCGGGCCGGTAATGCCCTGCCCCGCGCGGTACTCCACGATCGCCTGCGTGATGGCCGCGATATGCGTGTCGTTGAAAGAGGTCTTGAGTGAGGATCCGCGGTGCCCGGACGTACCGAACGCCACTCGCTGATCGGGATCACCGGTGTCAGGTACGCGGTCGAAATACGCCGCGATCAGCTGATCGATGTCCACAAGGTCACTGGGTTGGGCTACGGTGCCCGCACGGTTCGCCATACCCCAAACCTACTCGGGAAACCCCCGCCCGTCAGTGACACGACGCAATGTTCCGTTCGATGGCGCTCACGCGGACGGCGGGTCCGTGGGCGGGTTCAGTTGCGCGGCCAGGGCCAGCAGCCACGCCTCCGACGACGCCGCTCCCACCAGTTGCACACCCATGGGTACCTCGCCGGGGTAGTCACCGGATTCCGGTTGCGTCCACACGGTGGGAACGGTGATTGCCGGGAGCCCCACGACGTTGACGAACGAGGTGTACGGGGTGTACTGACACTGCCGCATGTAGTCGAACTCTGCACCTTCGGGGTCGGTCATGTCGTAGCCCTCGAAGAACCATCCAATGGGCCGCGGTGGCATGGCCAGGGCGGGGGTGAGAATCATGTCGTACGGGGCATATTGGGCAATGGTGTCCGCCTCGAAGACCCGGATGGCGCTCACGGCGTCCGCCAAATCCACCGCCGAGCGATCCAGCGCCGCGGCGCGGAAGTGCCGAGCCAGACCGGTGAGCTGAGAGTCCTGCCCTTCCGCCAAGGGGACCTGCCCCACCGCTGTCGTCCACAGCTTGAAGAACGAGTCCGCGTAACCCGGTGCGTAGCTGGTGTCGGCATCCTCAACGTGGTGCCCCAACGCCCGCAGCTGACGAACTCCCTCGGCCAGTGCCAGCTGCGCCTCGGGCGACACCTTGATGTCGTAGGTGCCCTCGAAAGGAGACGCCGTCGACACTCCGATCCGCAGCGGTCGGTCACCCCACGGGTCGTCCCCTGCCAGCGCGCGGCTGACCACGGACGTGAAGGAGCGCTCCGGTACGGCCGTCACCGGCCGATGGATTGCGGTGTGACCCGGTGTGGAACACAGCACGTCCATGAGAAGGGCTGCGTCCAAGGCGGTGCGCGTAATGGGGCCGTTGACACCCAGCTGCCCCACGTTGCTCAGGGCGTCGTTGCTCGGTACGCGTCCGCGATTGGGCTTGAGCCCGATCAGGCCGCACGCGGCCGCCGGAATCCGGATTGAACCGCCGCCGTCGGAGCCTATGGCACCGGACAGCACCCCGGAGGCCACCGCCGCCGCCTGACCTCCCGACGACCCTCCCGGGCTGTGCCGCGGTGAATGTGGATTGCGCGCCGGCGGAAATATCCTGTTCTCGGAATAACAATTGAGCAGTAACTCCGGCACCTGCGTTTTACCCAGCAGCACCGCCCCGGCGGCCTCCAGGGTCTGCGCGAGGGGCTCGGAGTCCGTGGCGATCGGGAACTCGCCGTCATCGTCACGGCTGATGAGACTCCCGAATGTCGTGGGCATGCCCGCCACGTCGTGCCCGTCCTTCAGGGCCGTGGGCACGCCCAGTAACGTGGGAAGCTCGGACCGGTCCGACGAGGCCGACGCCGCCGCGGCCAGTTGTTCATCCGCCTCACGAGCCCGTTCCAGGGCGCCTTCGCTGTTAACGTGAATGAACATCCCCAGGGACTCATTGAGTTCATCGATGCGTTCGAGTGAGGACCTCACGGTGTCCTCGCTACTGACCTGGCCGTTACGCAATGCCAGGACGGTCTCGGTGAGTGTCGGATAGTGCGCCACGGTGCTCCTCGGCGGGTTGTCGTACTCTCAGCCTTCACCTTTTCACAGCAATAACCACTGGGAAAGGTTCCTGTCCCCGGGGAAACGGGGTGCGGCGAGGGGGATCACAGGGTGGAGCGCGGCGTCTCCGTGCGTTCGCCGGAAACCGTGGCGGGTGTGGCGCGCTTCCTGAGCGTGAGGTTACGGCGAACCAGGGGCCAGAAGACGGCGAGGACGGCCACGGCAACCAGGCTCGTCCACACCTGGGTTCTGCTGGAGTCACCGGAGAACAACATCACCACCACGATGGCCACCACCGCCACGACGACAGAGACCCCGAGCCAGGGATGCAGCCACATTTTGAGTTTGAGATTGGACACTTCTTCCGGGCTCATCCTCGACCGGAGCCGCATCTGCGTAATGGCCACGAACACGTAAACGAACAGCGCGACCAGGCCCGCCGAGTTCATGATGAAATCGAGAATTCCGGAATCCGGTGCCACGAAGTTCACGATCACCGCTGCGTAGCCGCCCAACGTGGATGCGATAACCGCCACGACGGGTACGCCGTTCTTGGATTTACGTGCAACGATGCGTGGCGCAAGGCCCTCGCCGGCCAGCGCGGAGAACATGCGGGCCGCGGAGTACAACCCGGAATTGAGAACGGAACACACCGCCGTGAAGATCACAATGCTCATGATCAGATCGGCACCGGGTAAGCCGAACAGGCCGAAGACATAGGCGAAGGGCGCCGTGACCTCGGGGTCGGGCAGCTCGTTCCAGGGAACGATCGCCACGACCAAGAAGATGGAACCCACGAAGAACAGCAAGATGCGCCAAATAATCGTCACGGTGGCCTGCCGGATTCCCTTCGAGGGGTTCTCGGACTCAGCGGCTGCCATGACGGCGATCTCGGTTCCGAAGTAGGCGAAAATCACCACGGCGACACCGGCAATGACCGCACCAGCACCCTGCGGGGCGAAACCGCCGTGCTGCCACAGGTTCGGAAGGGAGAAGTCCGCGTTGGGCCACAAACCGAACGCGAACATCGCTCCCACCACGAGGAAGACGATGATCACCGCAACCTTCACGCTGGCGAGCCAGAATTCCACTTCGCCGAAGGACCGAACCGAAATGAGGTTCGTGGCCGTGAAAATCATGATGAGAATGAACGACATGAGCCAGAGCGGGATCCCGGGGAACCACCCGCTCAGAATGGAACCGCCCACGACGGCTTCGAAGGCGATGACGCCCACCCAGAAATACCAGTCGAGCCAGCCGACGAAGTATCCCGCCCAATCACCCAGGCCCACTCGCGCGTATTCCATGAAGGAGCCCACGGTGGGGCGTGCGGCGGCCATCTCCCCGAGCATCCTCATGGCGAAGAAGACCAATATTCCGCCCAGCAGATACGAGAGCACCGCGGCCGGCCCCACCATACGGATCACGTTTCCGGAACCGACGAACAGGCTGGCTCCGATGATGCCACCGAGGGTGATCATCGTGACGTGGCGGTTGCGAAGAACCTTGTGGGTGATGGCCGGGGCATCATCACTACCACCCGTCGCCGGTGACCGATGCTCGCCCCATGGGCTCGATCCCGAGCTGCCGGGGGGTGATGATCGGTGCAGTGAGCTTTCGTCAGACATGTGGTGCCCTTTAACAGAAGAAGCTGCGGCGCCTGTTTGGTGGAATTAACTGAGTGAGTTTTACCACAGCTTTCTGCGCGCCCGTAATAATCGCGACATGCAACCTCCGTGGCTGACGTGCCCAGATGACCAATCGGCGCCGTCGGCGGGGCGGGGAGCAGGAACGGGCGGCCACCGGATCACCTGTGACCGCCCGTCGTCAGAGCGCTGGATCAGTTCGAATCAGGCGCCGACCTCTTCAATGGCTTTGGCGAATACCCGCAGGCCGTCGCGCAACAGGTCGAAGTCGATGACCAGCGGCGGCAGCAGACGCACATTGTTGCCAAAGGTGCCGCAGGTCAGGATGACAACACCCTGCTCGAGGCACTTGGCGGCGATCTCTTTCGCCGCGTCAGCGTTGGGCTTCTTAGAACCGGGCTCCACGAACTCGAGCGCCATCATGGCGCCGCGCCCGCGCAGCTCGCCCACGATGGGCGAGGACTCGGCAAGGTCGCCCAGCTCTTCCTTGATGATCTTCTCGATCTCCAAGGCGCGCTCCTTCAGGCCCCACTTTTTAATGGTCTCAAGGGCGCCCAGGGCTGCCGCACACGCGACGGGGTTGCCGCCGTAGGTGCCACCCAACCCGCCGCCGTGCACGGAGTTCATGATCTCCGCGCGACCGACCACGCCGGACAGCGGCATACCGCCGGCGATGCCCTTGGCGAAGGTCACCAGGTCGGGCTCGATGCCATCCCACTCGGAGGAGAACCACTTGCCGGTGCGTGCTACGCCGGCCTGGACCTCGTCGGCCACGAACACGGCGCCGTTGTCCTGACACCACTTGGTCAGGGCCGGCAGGAAGCCCTCGGCGGGGACGATGAAGCCACCCTCACCCTGGATGGGCTCGATGACCACTGCGGCAACGTTCTCCGCACCGACCTGCTTCTCGATCAGCAGCAGCGCGCGCTCGGCCGCTTCCTGACCGGTCATGCCGTCAGCGTCGCGGAACGGGTAGGACATGGGAACGCGGTACACATCGGATGCGAACGGCCCGAAGCCCTGCTTGTAGGGCATGACCTTGGAGGTCATGGCCAGCGTCAGGTTGGTGCGACCGTGGTACGCGTGGTCGAAGACGACCACCGCGGTGCGCTTGGTGTACGTGCGGGCGAGCTTGACCGCGTTCTCCACTGCCTCGGAACCCGAGTTGAACAGGGCCGCACGCTTGTCGAAGGAGCCTGGAGTCAGCTCGGCGATCTTCTCGCCGAGCTCCACGTAGCCCTCGTAGGGGGTGACCATGAAGCACGTGTGGGTGAACTTCTCCACCGCGTTCTTGACGTTCTCCACAACCTTGGGTGCCGAAGCGCCCACGGAGGTCACGGCGATGCCGGAGCCCAGGTCGATCAGCTGGTTGCCGTCGACATCCAGGATCACGCCACCGTCCAGCTTGTCCGCGTACGCGGGCACGGAGGATGCCACGCCGGAAGCAATTGCATTGCCGCGACGCTCCGCCAGTTCCCGGGACTTGGGGCCCGGGACGGCGGTCCTCAGGTCACGCTTCTGCTCCAGCGTGTATTCGATGTCAGCCATAGTTGCGTTGCTGTCCTTTCACAGGTCAAAAATTGGAGGCCGGATCAGGCCCAGGGAGAAGGCAGACCCATGTACTGGGTGGTGGTGTACTCGGCGATGCCCTCGGCGCCGCCCTCGCGGCCCAGACCGGATTCCTTGACGCCACCGAAGGGGGCCGCAGCGTTGGAAATCACGCCCACGTTCATGCCCAGCAGGCCATATTCAAGGCGCTCACCAATGCGCAGTGCGCGGGAAATGTTCTCGGTGAACACGTAGGACGCCAGTCCGTACTCGGTGGAGTTGGCGAGCCGAACGGCGTGATCTTCGTCCTTGAAGGTGATGACCGGAGCCACGGGGCCGAAGATCTCCTCGGTGAATACGCGGCTGTCCTCGGTCACGCCGGTGATCAGCGTGGGCTCGAAGAAGTAGCCGGCGCCGTCCACGGCTTTGCCGCCCACGGCAATGGTCGCGCCCTTTTCTTTGGCGTCCTCGACCAGTTCGGCGACGCCGTCGCGGGCTTTCTTCTCGACCAGCGGGCCCACGTCCGTGCCGTCTTCCAAACCGTTACCGGTCTTGAGAGCCGCGAGCCTTTCCCCGAACTTCTTGGAGAACTCCTCGGCCACGGACTCGTGCACCAGGAAACGGTTGGCGGCGGTGCACGCCTCACCCATGTTGCGCATCTTGGCGGCCATGGCGCCCTCGACGGCCTTGTTTAGATCGGCATCCTCGAAGACGATGAACGGACCGTTGCCGCCCAGCTCCATGGAGGTGCGCAGCACGCGGTCCGCGGCGGTCTTCATGAGCTGCTTACCCACCGGGGTGGAGCCGGTGAAGGAAACCTTGCGAAGGCGCGGATCATCCATGATGGGGCCGGACACCTTGGCGGCGGAGGCCGAACACACCACGTTGAGGACACCTGTGGGAATGCCGGCCTCGATCATCAACTTGGTGAAGTACTGGGAGGTCAGCGGGGTCAAGCGCGCGGGCTTGAGGATCATGGTGCAACCGGCTGCCACGGCGGGGGCGACCTTACGGGTGGCCATGGCCAGCGGGAAGTTCCACGGGGTGATCAGGAGGCACGGGCCCACGGGCTTGTGGGTCACGATCATCTTGAGGTTGCCCTCGGGGGTGTCCGCGTACCGGCCGTAGTGGCGGGGTGCTTCTTCGGCAAACCAGCGCATGAACTGATTGGCGTAAGCAACTTCACCGCGGGACTCCTTGAGCGGCTTACCCATTTCCAGGGTCATCAGCGTGGCGAGTTCCTCGGTGTGCTCCTTCACCAAGTCGTACGCGCGCATCAGAATGTCCGAGCGCTCCCGGGTGGAGGTTCGGGCCCAGGACTCCTGAGCGTTTGCGGCGGCGTCCATGGCCGCGCGGGAATCGTCCTCGGTGGCGGAGGCCAAGGTGGCAAGGACATCGCCGGTGGCGGGGTTTTCGACATCGAAAGTGCCGCCGTCCGAGGCGTCGCGCCATTCGCCATTGATCAACAAACCCGTGGGAGTACCCTCAAGCAGTGCAGAAATGTTCTCTTGGTTAGTCATATTGTGCCTCTCTCGCAGTTCCCTCTGAAGAACTGGGCAGTCGAAGGTGCTTGGACGCCATGTCCCTGGGTCCATGGTATGCCCCGGAGCAAGTCGTGACTCGCCTTATTTCTGGCGGGCTTCGACCGCCGCCACGAGGCGGGGTTCGGCGTCAGCTCCGGGCTCGATACCGCGCGGAATGCGGACCATGAAGACCAGTCCGAGAACCCACCAGAAAGCAAAGATCACGTAGGGGGCGGTCCCCAATCCGGCCGGCATGCCGGGGATGTACAGAACTGCCAGCCCGGCGCACAGCACGACCGACAGAATGCCGATGGCTGTCCCGCCGTTGCCGCGACCACCAATGCGGAAGGGGCGTTCCATGTCAGGCTCGCGTTTGCGCAGGATCACGAACACGATCGAGACCAGCAGGTAGGCAATCACAATGGAGGGTGAGCCCGAATCCACCAGCCAACCCAGCATCTCCTCGCCGAAGAACGGTGCAATGAAGGAGAGAGCACCCACGAAGATCAGAGCGTTGACGGGCGTTCCGTGTCGGGGATGGATCGTGCCGAACCAACGGGGCAGCATGCGGGAGTTGCCCAGCGCCCACAGCAGCCGTGAAGCACCCATGAGCAGGGAGTTCCACGACGTCAGAATGCCCGCTAGACCGCCGGCCAAGAGCAGGTTGGCCATGGCCTGGGAGTTGAACACGGCACCCATGGCATCCGCCACGGCGATGTCCGCGACCGCGAGTTCCGCAACGGGAAGAGATGCGGACGTGGCGAGAATAACGGCTGCGTACCACACTGTTGCGAGCAGAACGGACGTGATGATGGTGCCGCCCAGTTTCTTGGGGGACAAGTTCATTTCCTCGGACACCTGCGGGATCACATCGAAACCGACGAACAAGAACGGCACGACCACCAGGACCAAGAAGAATCCACTGATGCCGTTGTCGAAGAACGGTTCCATGTTGCGCGCGGAACCGCCGGAGAACGCGCCGAAAATCATCATGAGGCCTACCAGTGCCAGGAAGATGATCACGAAGATCTGGACGGTCGAGGCCTGCTTCACGCCGCGGATGTTGATCCACGTGATGATCACCGCGCACAGAGACCCGAGCAGGGCCCAGGTGAGGTTGACCTCGAATCCGGCCACGGTCCACAGCGGAATCTGGCTCAGGTTCGGAAAGATGTACTCCACTGTTCGCGGGACGGCCACGGCCTCGAACGCCACAATGGTGATGTAACCGACCGTGATTCCCCACGAGCCGATGAATGCCCAGCGCGCACCCATGCCGCGCAGCAGATAGTTGTGCTCACCGCCGGCCGCCGGCATGGCGGCCACGAGCTCGCCGTACACCAGTCCGACCACCGCCATGATGGCACCGCCGGCCACCATGGCCAGCGCGGCACCCATCGTTCCGGCGTCGTCGAGCCAGCCACCGGTCAGGACCACCCAGCCGAAGCCGATCATGGCTCCGAACCCCAGGGCGATCGCGTCTATCCGGCCAAGGACTTTCTTGAATCCCCGCTGGTCTGCGTGCGTCATAAAAGAGTCCTATCGAACGAGTATCAAAGTTGGCTTTCTCATTGTGTCGTTCAAAAGGCTCACCTGTGTTTCTAGCAGTGACATTGCGTGGTGCCCGGCACCGCGCGGCTACGCGCCGACGGCGACACCGCTGGCGACGTCGCGGGGGACCGGTGCCCCGTCAGAGAATAGGTCTCCGGCCACTTCTGTTGTCAGGCGGCGTGATTGCAGTGTGCGCAGGTGCAGTTTTCACACGTGCAGTTCTCGCACGTGCAATTGGGTCCGCAGTTCTCGCAGTTGCATACGGACTGGTCAAGGGGTGCAGTGGTCATGGTGGTGCTCCTTGGTGTGTGGGTGGACGCCCAAGAAAAGGTCCGCCGCGTCCGAATAGGGGGACGGGGCCCCGTTACCTCGGTCGTCATAGCATCATCCTGATGCAGGAGACTCTCGATATCAAGACTCCTGGGGTTCGCTGCGCTGCGGAACCATGACTCTCGCCCTCGGTGAACTCTGTTCGCCAAAACCGGTGGGAGGCATAACCTAGGGGTATGGCTTACGCAACAATTAATCCCGCCACTGGCGAAACCGTAAAAGAGTTCCCCACCGCATCGGATCAGGAGATCCGGGACGCCGTGAAGCGTTCGGGTGAGGCTTACAAGTCCTGGCGCGACACCCCCGTTTCGGAGCGCGCCCAGCTCATGCACAAGCTGGCCGAGCTGTATCGCGAGCGCAGGCAAGAGCTCGCAAAAATTCTGACCGGAGAAATGGGCAAGCCCAAGGCCCAAGCCATCGGTGAGGTAAAGCTCGTTGCCGCGATCTATGACTACTACGCGGATAATGCCGAGGGCTTCATGGAGGGCCGCACCCTGGAGCCCTCCACGGGTGGCCAGGCTCGCGTGGTCCTGGAATCCACGGGTTCCCTGTTGGGCATCATGCCCTGGAACTTCCCGTACTACCAGGTGGCTCGTTTCGCAGCCCCCAACGTGATGCTGGGTAACACCATCCTGCTCAAGCACGCCGGTAACGTTCCCCAGTCCGCCCTGGTGCAGGAAGAACTCTTCCGCGAGGCGGGCTTCCCGGAGGATGTTTACATCAACATCTTCGCGTCCAGTGATCAGATCGCGGACATCGTGATCCCGGATCCGGTCGTGCAGGGTGTGTCGCTGACCGGTTCGGAGCGCGCAGGGTCCTCCGTGGCCGCCACTGCGGGTAAGCACCTCAAGAAGGTCGTGCTGGAGCTCGGTGGTTCCGACCCGTTCATTGTGCTGGACGGGGAGAACTTGGACCGCACCGTGAAGCACGCGGTCAGGGGACGCATGTCCAACAGCGGCCAGGCGTGCACCAACTCCAAGCGCTTCATTGTGTTGGAGGACGCCTACGAGTCCTTCGTGGAGAAGTTCTCGCAGGCAGTTCAGGGCATCGAAGCCGGTGACCCCGCGGACGAGAACACCTTCCTGGGCCCGATTAGCACCGTGGGTGCTCGCGACGAGATCATGGAGCAGGTCCAGGACGCTATCGACAAGGGTGCCTCCGTACTGGCCGGTGGTAAGAAGATCGACCGCGACGGCGCATGGATGGAAGCCACCGTGCTCGCTGACGTGACCCCCGAGATGCGCGCCTACGCCGAGGAGATCTTCGGCCCCGTGGCCGTGGTCTACAAGGTCAAGGACGCTGACGAGGCCATCGAGCTCGCCAACTCCTCGCCCTTCGGCCTGGGCGGCTCCGTCTTCGGTGCCGATGAGGCCGCCGCTCTGGACATCGCCAAGCGCGTGGAATCCGGCATGGTGTACGTCAACGAGACCACCGGTACCGCCCCGGATCTGCCCTTCGGCGGCGTCAAGCGTTCCGGTGTGGGCCGCGAGTTGGGCCCCTTCGGTATCGAGGAGTTCGCCAACAAGAAGCTGCTGCACACCCCCGCCAAGAAGTAAGGCAGGGTTGACCGTTCCCGGACGGTGGACAGACGACAACCGCCCCCGCACCCACCACGGTGCGGGGGCGGCGTCGTTGTCGCGAGAACCTTTGTAGACTCATGTTTCGGCCACCGCACAATGAGGGAGATCCATGTCAAGCAACGGCCAGTCCAAGGCTGAGCTGTCCGATCAGGACCTGGAGCTCATCAGCCTGCTGCAGTGGGCGCCCAGAATCACCTGGGGTGAAGCCGCCGAGATCTTGGACGCCCATCCCACCACTCTGGCCGGGCGGTGGGAGAAACTGCGCAGCTCCGGGGCCGCCTGGATCACCGCTCAGGTCAATCTCAACGACCCCAGGAATCTCCTGTCCTTTCAGGAGGTCTCGTGCAACACCCAACAGTGGAACGATGTCGTCAAAGAACTCGTGGCCATGCCCGAGGTGCTCTCCGTGGAAGCCTTCGGCCGGGAACCGGACCTCGGTCTCACCGTGGTCAGCCGGGATCTGCCCTCGCTGTCACGCATCATCGAGGAGAAAATCTCCCGGGTTCAGGGTGTCGTGAAGATCCACAACATGATCTCCACCAAACTGCACCGTGCCGGCGACAAGTGGCGTCTGGACAGGCTCAGTGACGATCAACGCCGGGCGGCGCAGGCCTGGGTGGCGGCCGAACAGGAATCATTGCCGGTCAGCAGTACGCCGCTCAGCGAGGATCACCGTCCCGTGATCGAGGCTCTCATGCTCGACGGTCGTGCAAGTGCGGCCGAGATCGCCCGCATCACGGGACTTCACCCGGCCACCGCCCGCCGTTACCTGCACAAGGTGCTGGCCTCCGGGTTGTTGTCGATCCGCTGCGACCTGATCCAGGGGTTCTCCGCCACACCGATCACCGCGCAGTGGTTCACCCGCCTGGACGCGAATCAGCACGAAGCCGCTGCGGAGGCTCTTGCCCGGGATCCGCGCACTCGCGTGGTCACGTCCATCACGGGGCGCGCCAACCTCATGGTGGTCATGTGGCTGCATTCCGTGGGGGAGATCCTGGAGGCCGAACGGGCCATCCAGTCCGCGGTCTCAGGAATCGAGATTCAGGAAACGGTGGTCTCGCTGCGCCCCATCAAACGCATGGGCTGGGTTCTGGATTCCGAGACCCACGTGGGTAAGAAATTCATCTCGCCCCGGTTGCACCTCAGCTGACCTCGCGCCGGTAGCGGATCTGGGCGCCCACAACGGTGGTTTCGACCACGGTGTCCTTGACCGCGCGGTCATCCTCCGAGAACACGTCCCGGTCCACCACCACGAAGTCCGCGAGCAAACCCGGCGCCAAGCATCCCTTGAGGTTCTCCTCGTAGGAGGCGCGGGCCACGGCGTGGGTGTAGTAGTACACGGCCTCCGGGCGGGACACGGTTTCCTGCGGCTGCCAGCCGTCCGCCGCGTCCCCGTGGCGGGTGCGCGTGATGGCCGCGTGGATGCCCTGGAACGGGTTGGGGTCCTCGACCGGTGCGTCCGAACCGAACACGAGCTCCGCCCCGGCGGCTCGCAGACTGTTCCAGCCGTAGGCAATCAGGTCACGACCATCCAGGAAGTCGTTCATGGGAAGGTCCGCGGTGCAGTGCATGGGCTGCATGGACGCGGTGACACCCAGCTGACGGAACCGCGGTACATCACCGCGCTTGATGTACTGGGCGTGCTCGATCCGCTGACGTAACCCGAACACCCGGGACATGGCCTGGTGGGTCTCGAAGGCGTCCAACACCTCGGTGGCGGCCTGGTCACCAATGGCATGCACCGCGGTGGCAATACCGGCGCTTGCGGCCAGGTGGATCCAATGGTCCAGTTCGTCCCGGGTGGTCACGGCCATGCCGTGATCCTCCGTGCCCGGCCACGGATCCGACATGTGGCACGTGTGTGAACCCAGGGCACCGTCCGCGAAGAGCTTGAGCGGGCCCATGGAAATCCATTCGTCTCCCGAGGTAGAGCGGATGCCGCGGTTGATGAAGTCCAGGATCTGTTCCTGGCGCAGTATTTTGTGAACACGAACATTGAGCTCACCGCGCTCGCGGAGCTTTTGATAGGCGGAGAGGCAATCGGCGCCGTCGATGTCGTGAATCGAGGTGATGCCCCGCTTGAGCAACTCATGCTGGCCCGCGGGCAGGTAATCATCGATGTTGCCGGAGACATCCGACTGCATCAGGCCGTCACGAATGGGAATGCCCGCGGCTTCACGGATGATGCCGGTCAGCTCCCCGTGGTCGTCGCGCTCGTAGGTGCCGCCGTCCGGGTCCTTGACGTTGCGGTCCAGCCCCAGGGTCTCGAGGGCCTTGGAGTTGAGCCACAGCGTGTGCCAATCCAGTGACCCCAGGGCCATGGGGATGTCCGGGCAAATGCTGTCCAAACTGTGCTTGTCCGGGAACACCGGAACATCCCAGCCATTGGCATTCCACTGACCGCCGAAGATCCACGTCTTCGTCTTGTCCTGGCGGGCCCGGTCCACGAACGGTTTCAGCAGCTCCAGCGCAGCCTGCAGCGACGTGCAAGCCCGCAGATCCGGTTCCGTGATGGACCGCGAGTAAATCGCGGAATGAATGTGTCCGTCGCCCATCCCCGGCATCACGTATCGACCCTCGAGGTTGATCCGCTCCGTACGCGCGGGCGCCATGTCCGCGAGTTTCCGATAATCACCCACGGCCACGATGCGGTCCTCGGAGGTGAGGATGGCATCCGGGTGGGGCATGTCACGGGCGAGCCACGTGGACCGGGGCGTCCACCCCGTGGCCGGATTCATCGCGTGGACTGTGGCGTTGTGGAACAAACGAAACATCCGTGGGACTCCTGGAGACAAACCGTTACGTGGCGGTCAAAGGTCGATGTCCGATCCTATCGGAGCGGAGCTCGGGCCCACCGTGTGGGCTTAGCCGTCCGGCATGACCTTGGAGCGGTCGACCACCACGTGCACCACGGCGGGGACGCGGTCCTCCTGTACGGCCGTCATGGCTTCGCCAATGACTCGCTCGATGTCGCCGTTGTTGTCCAGACGGGCACCGTACCCGCCGTAGCCCTGGCCCAGGACACCGAAGTCGGGGTTCTCCAGCTGCGTGCCGGAGATCCGGCCCGGGTAGCGAGTTTCCTGGTGGGACCGGATGGTGCCGAACTGAGAGTTGTCCATGACCAGGATCAACGGGTGCGCACCGAATTGTTTGGCCGTGGCCAGTTCCTGGCTGTTCATGAGGAACTCGCCGTCGCCGGCGATCGAGAAGACAAAGCGATCCTTGTCCTGCAGCGACAGCGCCACAGCGGCGGGAACCGAGTAGCCCATGGTCCCGTTGCGCACGGAGAACTGGGACGGATAGAAGGAGTTCGGGAAGTACCGGTGGCCCCACGCCGTGTGGTTACCGGAACCGAATGTGATCTGGGTGTCCTCGGGCATGCGCTTGAGGACCTCTGCCATGACCAGGGTCATGTCGGCGGTGCCCTCCGCGTTGGTGCCGGTGTTGTCGGGGATCCGGGAGACCTCTTGGTGCGCCGCCACTGCGGGGTCACGCCACGAGGACCAGTCGGGATGCTCGCCCAGATCGAGATCCGCCACGGCGTGGCCGAAGGCCACGGGGGATGCCAGGATCTGGCGGGTGACCGCACCGGAGTGCTGACGCAGTGATGCGTCGATGTTGACGATCCAGTTGGTGGCATCCGGTTCCTGGCGGACCGTGAACCCGTCGGTGGGGATGTCGGACAGGGTGCCGCCCACGAGAACCAGCAGATCGGCATCTTTCAGGACGGCCACCGATTCCTCGGTGCGACGGTAGCCGAGCTCGCCCGCGTTGACGGGGGAGTTGCCCGGGATGCGGTCCGCGGCGCGCCAATCGGAGATCACCGGGATACCGTTCTTCTCGGCGAACGCGGTGACCTGCTGGGAGGCCACGGCATTCCAGCGGGGGCCGCCGAGCAGCAGCGCAGGGCGCTGCGCCGTGGAGAAAGCGTGCGTGAGGTCGGCCAGTTCCTGATCGCTCACGGAACCCTCGGTCACGGGGATGCGCGGCACCACCGGCCGGTCCACCATGTCGGTGATGACGTCTTCGGGAAGGCCTACCACCACGGGTCCGGGACGGCCCGACGTCGCGGCGAAGAACGCCTCCGCCACGACCTCGGAGGCGCGCTCGGCCTTGTCCAGCACGAACACACGCTTGGTCTGGGTGCCGAACCAGGCGTACGGGTCCAACTCCTGGAAAGCTTCCTTCATACGGTGGTCCAACGGGATCAACCCCACGAACAGCACCAGGGGAGTGGAGTCCTGCCACGCGAGGTGGATCCCCACGAATGCGTTGGACGCACCGGGCCCGCGAGTCACCATGGCGACACCGGGGCGGCCGGTGGCCTTGCCCACTGCCTCCGCCATGTACAGGGCGCCGCCCTCCTGACGGCACACCACGTTCTCGATTCCCGAGTTGTACAGGCCGTCGAGCACGTCCAAGTAGCTTTCACCGGGCACGGAGAACACACGTTCCACACCGTGGTGCTTGAGCGACTCAACAATGAGATGGCCGGCTGACTGTTCGGTCATTACTACCTCCTGGTGTGGCCCCGGACTCGCAAGGTCCGGAAGTATGATGGCTTGTATTCGACAAGCGTTAACGCACGGAAAGCGCTGACGATCCGTTACAGGTCTCCGTGCATGATGTCGCCACCCACCACCGTGGCCGTGACCTGCACGTCTTTAATGGTCTGCGGGTCGACGTCGTAGATGTCATCGGAGAGCACCACGAAGTCCGCGAGTTTGCCCGCGCTCAGCGTGCCCTTCATGTGCTCCTGATGGGACGCGTAGGCGCTGCCCACGGTGTAGGCGTGCACCGCTTGGCCGACCGTGATGCACTCTTCCGGTACGAACTGGGCGCCCGACGCGGTGCGCCGGTTGACCATGTCGTGAATGTTGTACAGCGGCGGGTAATCCACCACCGGCGCGTCCGTGGAAGCCGGAGTCACCATGCCCGCATCGAGGAGGGACTTCATGCGGTAGCACAGGCGGGTGCGCTTCGCACCGAGTGCCCTGGCCATGCCGTCGCCGAGTTCATTGACAAAGCGACCCTGGGGCACCGGAACCACACCCAACCGTGCGCAGCGGGCCACCTGCTCGTCACTGGCCACACCGAAGTGTTCGATGCGGTGGCGGGCGTCCTCGCGGGGGAACTCGTTGTGTGCTTTCTCGAAGATGTCCAGCACCACGTCCACGGCGCCATCGCCGATCGCGTGCACGGCCAGCTGCCAACCGTTCTGGTGCGCGGCCAGCAGACGGCCCTCCAGCCACTCCCGGGGGAATTGCAGGAGGCCGACATTCTCCACTCCGTTCTCCGCATCAGCGGCGTATCCCTCGGTCATGAAGGCGGAACGGCCGATCAGGGAACCGTCCGAGAGCACTTTGACCGCGCCGATCCGGAACCAGTCATCACCCAGGCCCGAGCGGATTCCCAGATCCAGGCCGAAGGGCTGGTCCTGCCCGGGGAAGTCGTTGGCCACGTCCTGGCCGCTGGGGTCAATGGGGTGCAGCGTGGTGAGGTAGGGCATCACGGTGGCGCGCACCCGCAACCGGCCCTGATCCTTGGCCAGTTGATACGCGGCAATGTCCGTGAAGGACTGCCCGAGGTTCGCGGGTGAACCCAGGCCGGGCTCGGTGACGGAGGTAATGCCGGCGGCCAGGGCGGCGTCGCACGCGGCCGCGATCTGGTCCGCCACGACGTCGGTGGTCTTGACCGGGAGGGCCTCCTGGACCAGGCCGCGAGCGGTCTCCGACAACAGGCCCTGAGCGGCGCCGTGCTCATCGAGGGGCACCTCACCACCCACGGGAACCGTGAAACCCCGTCGACCGGGGTACCCGGCGCGCTCGAACGCCGCGGTGTTCACCACGGCCATGTGACGCGAGTTGTGCCACAGCCACACCGGATTCTGCGGGCTGACCTCGTCCAGTGCGACCGCGGTGGGGTGCACACCGTCCAGGTAGTTCTGGTCGTAACCCTGGCCCATGATCCATGCGCCGGGATCGGCACCGGCGACGGCGTCACGCACCGCGCCAATCAGATCGTCCATGGTGGAGATCGCGGACGGACGAAGATCCAGCTGAACCAGGGACTCGCCCAGGAAGCTCAAATGGCAGTGGGCATCGTTGAAACCGGGGACCACGGCGGCTCCCTTCAGGTCCACCACGCGGTCGAAAAGATCGGGGGAAAGCTGATCGTCCAGGCTCACGACCTTCCCCTGGTGCACTCCCAGGCTGTGCGCCATGGGATGATTCGGATCCTGGGTATGGATTGTGCCGTTGGTGAAGATCACGTCCAGAGCCATGAGGTCTCTTACCGTCCTGTTCTCAGGCGAGCCATGTCCGCTACCGCCCGAAGTGGGAAGACGCGGGAACCTGGCTCACCGTCTCGTGCCGGCCGTGAATGGCGGCGGGGGCGGTTCCATCGTCTCCCGCCGGGGGCCACCTGTCACTTGCCCGCCCTTTAATGCTCCTGCGGGGCACAATATGACGCATAACCCCACGAACAGGAGAAGCTCATGGCCTTCGATCCGAAGGAGCGTGTTCCTGACAGCTGTGACGTTGTACATCATGTTCGACTTCAGTAACCCGCACTGGTACTACAGCCTGATTGCGGGCGTGGTGCTCGTGGTGGGCACGATCATCGGTTACGGCGTGTCCGAACGTCACGTGGCCAAGAATGGCCTGCCCGACCTCGGCCCGACCGCAACACACGAAGAAGAGCCGCTGGACCAACAGCAGCGTTAAAGTGGGAGCGGACCGAATTTCCACTTCTGAACCAGGAGGAACCATGGACAACGTGAACAATCTGCCGTCCGCATCCATTGACGACATCCCCGAGGGCGCACCCGTCCTGGACGTCCGCGAGCAGGACGAATGGGATGCCGGGCACATCCACGGCGCCCAGCACCTGCCGCTGTCCCAGCTGGCCGAGCGCACCGGTGAAGTTCCGGTGGACGAGGATGTCTACGTCATTTGCCGCTCCGGTGGCCGCTCGCTGAAAGCCACGGCCTACCTCGCGCAGTACGGGTTCGATCCCGTCAACGTGTTGGGCGGAATGGGTGCTTGGGCAGATGCCGACAAGCCCCTGATTTCCGAAAACGGCGAAACTCCCCGCGTCCTGTGAACGCGGCAATCTCCGGCGTGGCCTCGGGTCCCACTGCGGATTCGGGGCCACACCCGCGTCGGTTCGCTTTCCTGGGTCCGGAGGGCACCTTCACCGAGGCGGCCCTGTTGCAGGTCCCCGGCGCGCGGGAGTCCGAACGGATCCCCATGGCCTCCGTTCCCTCCGCTCTCGCGGCCGTTCGCGAGGGCGTCGTGGACGCCGCGGTGGTCCCCATCGAGAATTCGGTCGAGGGCGGCGTGACGGCCACACTCGACGACGTCGCGTCGGGCTCCGAGCTCCGTATCCTCCAAGAAATTCTGGTCCCCATCCAGTTCACGCTGGTGGCACCGGGAGAGCTGCCGCTGAATCGAATTCAAGCCATCTCCACCCATAGCCACGCATGGGCGCAGATCCGCGGGTGGGTCGAACAAAATCTCCCCGGTGTGGAATATGTTGCCGCGTCCTCCACGGCGGCCTCCGCCGTGGCGTTTCTGGACGGTCACGGCGGCACCCGGTCCGAAGGCGTGGGTTACGACGCCGCGGTGTGCTCACCCGTGGTGGTCGACCGGCACCCCGAACTCGCCGTTCTGGCCGAAAACATCGGCGACAACCGCAATGCCGTGACTCGTTTCATCTTGGTGGCCAGCCCCGATGCCACCATGCCCAAACCCACCGGCGCGGATAAGACCTCCGTGGTGATTCCGCTGTGGCAGGATCGTGCTGGAGCGCTCATGGAGATCCTTGAGCAGTTCGCCACCCGCGGGGTGAACTTGTCCCGCATCGAATCGCGGCCCACCGGAAGCCACCTGGGTGACTACTTCTTCAGCGTGGATGTCGACGGTCATATTTACGATGACCGCGTGGCAGACGCCTTGATGGGAGTGCGCCGCATGTGCCCGCGCACTCGGTTCTTGGGTTCCTATCCGCGAGCAGATCAGCGAGTCATCGAGGTTTCCAAACAGCACTCGGATGCCGCATTTATTCAGGCCCGTTCCTGGGTCGACCACTTGAGAGGACAATTACCCCGTGGAAATTGAAGGCTGGAGTCAAACACTCACAGCGGGCCCATTGCTGTTGATCGCGGCCGCGGCGATCGCCGTGTTGTTGGTGCTCATCATCAAACTGCGAGTTCACGCGTTCCTCGCACTCATCATCATTTCCGCGCTGACCGCTTTCGCCACCGGAATCCCCACCGGTGAAGTGGTTCCGGTGCTGCTCTACGGTTTTGGCAACACCCTGGCCAGCGTGGCCCTGCTCGTGGGTCTGGGCGCCATGCTCGGCCGTTTGCTCGAAACCTCCGGGGGCGCTCAGGTGCTCGCCGACAAGCTCATCGGGATCTTCGGTGAGAAGCGTGCCCCGCTCGCCCTGGGTGTGGCGTCCTTGCTGTTCGGCTTCCCGATCTTTTTCGATGCCGGCCTGGTGGTCATGCTCCCGGTGGTCTTCTCCGTGGCGCGTCGGCTGGGCGGAAGCGTGTTGACCTACGCGCTGCCGGCCGTGGGTGCGTTCTCTGTGATGCACGTGTTCCTGCCGCCCCACCCGGGCCCGGTGACCGCCGCGACCTTCTTCGAAGCGAACGTCGGGTACATCATCCTGGTCGGCCTGGTGTGCGCCATCCCGTCCTGGTACCTCTCGTCTTACTTGTTCGGCAAGGTCATGGGGCGCAAGATCAACCTTCCGGTACCCAGCATCCTGGGTGAGGCCGAGAACGTGAAGAACCCGCCGTCGGTCGGTCTGGTCGTCATGCTCCTGTTGCTGCCCATGCTGTTGATCTTCCTCAACACCGGCCTGGGTACCCTGGCCAAGTCCGGGGCGGTGTCGGAAGAGACCGCGGGTCAGGGCTGGTACGAGTTACTGCGTGCCCTGGGTGAGACTCCCATTGCGCTGACGATCACGTTGATCATTGCCGCGCTGACCATCGGCAAGGTTCGCGGCATGAGCGGATCGGCCATTGAGAAGACCTTCGAATCGGCACTCGGCCCGGTCTGCTCGGTCATTCTGATCACCGGCGCCGGTGGCATGTTCGGCGGGGTGCTGCGTACCTCGGGTATCGGTGACGCCCTGGAGAATGTGCTGTCCGATGTGGGTATCCCCGTGATCCTGGCCGGCTTCGTCATTGCCGCCGTCTTGCGCGTGGCCCAGGGCTCGGCCACCGTGGCATTGACCACCGCGGCCGGCCTGGTGGCTCCCGCGGTGCTTGCCGGTGACTACAACGCCTTGCAGCTGGCCGCCATGGTGGTTGCCGTGGCCGCTGGTTCCGTGGTGCTGTCCCACGTGAACGACTCCGGCTTCTGGCTGGTCGGCCGCTTCCTGGAAATGGATGTCAAGACCACGTTCAAGACCTGGACGGTCCTGGAAACCATCATCGGTGTGGTGGGCTTCTCGATCGCCGCCGTGATCTTCGGCCTGGCCGGAGCCGCCTAGCCTGCGGCCCCACCGATGACGACGCCGCCGCGTCCCTTACTCTTACAGCCCCGGTCCGGGTGCCAGAAGTGGGGAATGCGGCGGCGTCGTCCATTGTGACGTTCGAGTCGCGGGAGCGGCAGCGTTAGATCTTGTCCGGATCCGCGGCGTTGATGACCGGGGCCTCGGGTTCGTCCAGGTCGGCCATGGAGGGGGCCACGCGCACGCGCAGGGAGCTGGGGAACACCTCTGACTCGAAAGCCGTGATCTTGCCCAGGGAATCGCCGTCGATCTGGGATTCTGTGGCGTCCCAGAATTCCGCGCGCACGTGCTTGCCGCGGTGGAAGTCGATGACGGGCAGGTCGTGGGTGTGGCGCAGAAGCACCTTGGCGGCCATCCGGGCCCAACCGAGCATGCTGCGGGGGCTCATGACCACCAGGTCCAGCACACCGTCGTCCAATTTGGCATCCGGAACCAGCACCATGCCACCCGTGAGCTCACCGCAGTTGCACACCATCACCGAGCGAGAACGCGCGGATTCCCATTCGCCGCCGTCCACCCGGAAGCGGGCCCAACCGGGCCGGTTGAAGAGGTGGCGGGCGCCGGCCTCACCATAGGCAATCCAGCCGACCATGTCCTTGAGGTCGTCCTTGGTGTCGGCCATGATCTGTGCATCGAAGCCACCGCCGCCCATGACCAAGAAACGGTTCTTGTCCGTGGTGCCGTCCTCGCGTTCCACGTTGAAGGACACCGTGTCGATGGATTTTTCGGAACCGAACAAGGCCACGTCCACGCACTGGCGCGGATCGGCCAAATTGGCACCCAAGTTGCGGGCCAGCAGGTTGCCGGTGCCTAGGGGAACGAGCCCCAGGGCGGTATCGGTCCCGGCCAGCGTTTCGGCCACGGCTCGCACGGTGCCGTCGCCGCCTGCGGCAAGGACCACGTCCGCGCCGTCCTCGACGGCGCGCCGGGCCATGGAGTACCCCGAGTCGTCCACTTCGGTCAGATAGAACTCGGGATCGGACCAGCCACCCTTGCGGCACGCCAGGATCACGGCGTCGCGGGCCTCATCGGCTTGGAGCTTGATCGGGTTGAGCACCACAGCAACACGCTGCGGCACCAGAGAATTGGTGCGCACGGGAGTCTTTCTCGGTAGGAGGAACGGTCACCTGTTTACCAGGGGTAGTCTACGGTCGCCAGCTTGACGTGAGCCACGTGCGGCAGCGGGTTCCGCGTTAGTCTGCCCCGTTCGCTACCCTGGAACGGTGATCGATATCAATGAGCTGCGCGCCCACCCCGACCTGTTCCGTGCTTCCCAAAAAGCCCGAGAGGCGGACGAGAGCCTGGTGGATCGAATTCTCGACGCCGACGCCCAGCGCCGCACGGCCATCACCGAGTTCGAGAACCTCCGCGCGGAGCAAAATGCGTTCGGCAAGAAGGTCGCCAAGGCACAGAGCGAGGAAAAGCAGGCATTGCTCAGCCAGGTCAAGCAGCTCGCTGCGGATGTGAAGGCCACCCAGGCCACCGCCGACGCCGCCCAGCAGACTCAGCAGGCACTGCTCGCTCAGCTGCCCAACCTGGTGGAAGAGGGGGTACCTTCCGGTGGTGAGGAGGACTTCACGGTGCTGCGGACCGAGGGCACGCCGCGTGATTTCGGGGCCGAGGGTTTCGAACCCAAGGACCATCTGGAAATCGCCGAACTGCTCGACGGGATCGACATGGAACGCGGTGCCAAGGTCTCCGGGTCCCGGTTCTACTTCCTCAAGCGTGACATCGCCCGCTTGGAGAACGCGTTGTTGCTCGCGGCCCAGGACCTGGCTCTGGACAACGGTTTCATTCCCATGACCACGCCCAACCTGGTGCGTCCGGAGGTCATGAGCGGCACCGGTTTCGACGTGGAACACGATGACGAAATCTACCGGGTGGAGAAGGACGACCTGTACCTGGTCGGCACCTCCGAGGTGGCCCTGGCCGGCTACCACATGGATGAGATCCTGGACCTTTCGGGCGGTCCGCTGCGCTACGCCGGGTGGTCCTCGTGCTACCGCCGCGAGGCCGGATCGGGCGGTAAGGACACCAGAGGCATCATCCGCGTGCACCAGTTCAACAAACTGGAAATGTTCGTCTACTGCACCCAGGATCAGGCCGCCGCCGAGCACGAGCGGCTGTTGGCCTGGGAAGAACACATGTTGCGGGCATGCGGGCTCAGCTACCGTGTGATCGACACCGCCGCCGGTGACCTCGGCACCTCCGCGGCCCGCAAGTTCGACTGCGAAGCCTGGGTCCCCACTCAGGGCCGCTACCGCGAGCTGACCTCCACGTCCAACTGCACCACCTATCAGGCCCGTCGCCTGAACATTCGTGAGCGGCTGCCGGAAACCACCGGTGCCGACGGCAAGCCCAAGAAGGCCGGCACCCGCGCCGTGGCCACCCTGAACGGCACATTGGCGACCACTCGCTGGATCGTGGCGATCCTCGAGACGCACCAGCAGCGGGACGGATCCGTGGTGATCCCCGAGATCCTGCGGCCCTACATGCGCGGTCAGGACGTGATGCGCCCGGTGAACTAGGGCGCCGAGGAGTTCACGCGCCCTTAACCGTGTGGTCTGCGTCGTGTCATCGGGTGCTGGTGGTGTGACACCATGACTGTTATGACTCAAACACAGGCTGGCATCGATGACCGGCAGCAAGAACAACTGAAATCAGCGGCGGACACGCTTCCCCCCACCAAGGTCCAACCCGTACGCGTGGGCTCGTGGACCAAGGAAGAAGGGGTCAAGTACCTCGTCGCTCTGGATGTCGACGGCACCCTGGTGGATCACGACGGCAAGATGTCACGCGCCGTGAAGGACACCGCCCGCGCGGTGGTCGCGGCGGGTCATCACGTGGTGATCTCGACCGGCCGCTCCATGGGGGCGACCCTTCCCGTGATCCGGCAGGTGCACATGGAGTCCGGGTACGCCGTGTGCTCCAACGGTGGCATCACACTGCGGCTGGATCCGCAGCTCGAGAACCACTACGAAGTGGTGGATCGCGTGAGCTTCGATCCTTCATCCGCGTTGGAGGCCCTGGCGGACAAACTGCCCGCCGCCAAGTTCGCACTCGAGGGTGCAGACGGACAGTTCTACTCGACCGAACGGTTCCAGGACTCGTCCTTCGGTATTGAAGCGATCGGCGTGGATTTGAAAACGCTGGCCGAAACACCCGCGGTGCGCCTGGTCGTCTACAGCGCCAACGACACCCCCGAGGAATTCGCCAAGGTGATCGATGAGGCCGGCCTGCACGGAGTGACCTACTCCGTGGGATGGTCCTCGTGGTTGGACGTGGCGGCCAACGGGGTCTCCAAGGCCAGTGCTCTGGAGCAGATCCGGCGTCAGCTGAACGTGGACCCCGCTCATACGATTGCCATGGGCGATGGCCGCAACGACATTGAAATGCTCGACTGGGCGGCCCGAGGTGTGGCCATGGGGCAGGCCCCGGACGAAGTGGCCAAGGTGTGCCACGAGGTCACCACCACCGTGTACGAGGATGGGGCCGCCCGCATTCTGCGGACGCTGCTCTAGATTCAGACACTGCTCGTGGCCGCGGGGCCACCGCATGAAACGCGTGCGTGAACTGCGATACTGAGAACGTGTTTGTGATGACATTGACTCAGCGCGTGGAGGACGGCTCCCGGCCCAGCTCCGAGATGGACCGTCAGCTCACGCGCGAGTTGGGAGATCTGAGCACGAGCGCGCCGTTCCAACCCACCGGGCCGGGCGAGGTCCGAGGGCTCACCGAAGACCCCGAGGCAGCCGTGAGCGCGACAATGATCGCTTTGCGCGACGGTCGTTATGCGGTGGCCATCGGGGTGGGTGAGGTGTTCCTGACACGCGTGACCGACCCGCAGGGTCGGTTGGCCGTTGCCGCAGACGGAGCAGGAATGCTCTACGGCCACGAGGCCGCCGCGACCGTGCGCGGCATCGATCGCGTGGCGGTGCGCGTGTGCGCGGCGGATCAGCAGTCCGCGGCCGAGGCGCAGGCGGTGCTCAAGCTCGTGGGGCGCATTGTGAGCGTGCGTAGTGAGGCCGAATGGCGCGTGGTCGACCTTCTGACTCCGGGGGCGAGGGGGCAGCAGAAGGACGTGGCGGCCCAGCTGGGAATCACTCCGCAGGCGGTGTCCAAGGCTGTGGTGCGCTCACTGTGGCACGAGGAATGGGATGCCCGACCCGCCGCAGCCACCCTCCTGCGGCGCTGCGCGGAACACTTCTAGGCGCTCACCACCAGACATCCACGGCGTAACCACCCTCGGTCAGCGCGAATTCCAGCTCGGGGGCGCATTCCATGGGCAACCGCAGCGATCCCAGAATGTCTTGCGCGTCGAAATAGCCGGTCAGCCAGGTGAAGGCCGAGTGTGTGCTGCTGAGCCTTTCGCACAGCGCTACCACCTGATCCAACCGGTCGGGGGTGCTCAGCACCCAGAAGGACTCGACGTCGGTGAGCTGGAACAGGCCCACCCAAGGCAATGATTGGCTGCCCCCGCCTGTTTCGCCCTGCTCCGCCGAGGGCTCTCCCGGGAGGGAAGATTCCTCGCCACGTTCGACCTCACCATCCGGGCCGCCCCCGTCCCGGGGAGACCAGACCCAGCCCCCCGGCGCGGCGGGGCCCAGTGCCGGTGCCAACGGGTCCAGTTCCCAGCGCGGTGCGCGGGTCAGCCATTCCGGGCTGCTCGGCGGGAACAACGGGCCGTCCACGGGGGCGGGCCATTTCTCGGACCAGGTGGCCCAGCTTCCGGCGCTGATGCGATCCCAGAAACTCTGCATGGGTAGTTGGACGGACAGTTCCATGACGCTGGTGTGGGAGCGCAGCCAGCCCGCCGGCGCGTCCAGGAGGGGATCCTGTAACGCCTCGTTGGTGTACGGTCGCGCAGCGATGTCCGTGTGGACGGCCGGGGAGACATGCGGGTTCACACCGGCGGCGGCCAGAAGCTTCTGCACGGCCGTCACCAAGCGGTCAGCGCCCAGTAACTGTGTGCACGCGCTGCCGTGGAACACATATACGCGCTCGTAGGGCGCGGGGTGTGAGCCAAGCACGGAGATCACCTCGAACGGGCGGGAAGCAACGGGTGGGCCGAGCGCCGTCGCACGCTGTCTGCGGGGCGTTCACAAGACATCCCACCACAACGCACCGACATGCACAGGCCGCTGGATCATCCCGGCGCACGGTGTTGGCCGGTGAAACGGAACCCCGCACCCATTAGCTGGTGCGGGGTTCCGGAGGTTTCGGTGTCGAAACTCAGTCGTCCTGTTCGGCCTCTGCGGCGGAATCGTACTCGGACTGCTGGAAACGTTCCTGAGCTTCCACGATCAGGCGCTCGGCGGTTTCCTTGCCTTCCCAGCCCTCGCCCTTGACCCATTTGTTGGGTTCCAGGTCCTTGTAACGCTCGAAGAAGTGCTGGATCTCCTTCTGCCTGAACTCGTTGACGTCCTCCAGGCCCTGGATCTCGTCGTAGCGCTTGTCCGTGGATACGCACAGCACCTTGGCGTCACCGCCGGCTTCGTCGGTCATGTTGAACACGGCAATGGGGCGGGCTTCCACGATCACGCCGGGCATGATGTCGACGTCCATGATGATCATGGCGTCCAGCGGATCGCCGTCCTCACCGAGGGTGTCCTCGAAGTATCCGTAATGAGTGGGGTACTGCATGGACGTGAACAGCACACGATCCAGGCGGATGCGACCGGTCTCGTGGTCGATCTCGTACTTGACGCGGGATCCGCGGGGGATCTCAATGGTGACGTCCAGCTCCATGGCAGCACTCCTCGTATTCGAGTTTCGGTTGTGACGGGGTACGCGGTGGGCACCCCGACTTCACGTTGTCACCCACGATAGCGGCACGGGGCGCGCACGGGGCAATCAGCGACGCCGCTCGGATCCCCCATCGTTTCGTGTCGGCCCGCGCATGCGAAAGAATGACCGTATGCCTCAGCAGAGTTCTCGGCCGCCCCGACGTAGCAGGAGCCTCCTCGGACCGGTGGTCGCCGGGTTGCTGATCATCGCGCTGATTCTCGGCTCGGTGTGGGCAATTCCCGCCGTGCTCGCGGAAACCGAGGCGGGGGAGCCCGGCCGACCCATCAACGTGGTTTCCGCCCCCGCGGAGCCGGGGGAGTTGCCCGGGGTACTGGACGCCGCGGCGTCGTCGTCGGAAGGCCCGGGCACGGCTGACGATGTCATCCAGGAAACGGTGACCGCAGAGCTGGCCGGCGCGCCGGGCAGTTCGAGTGTCACCGTGTTGGACGCGGAGTCGGGTCAGGTGCGTGCCGAGCGAGCATCGGGTGAGGCCCGCATCCCCGCATCCAACCAGAAAACATTGACCGCACTGACCGTGGCGGAGCACCTGGACCCGTACTCGCGCCTCGCCACCGCCGTGGAGACGGGTGAGGATCCGCACCGCCTCACGCTCGTCGCGGGAGGGGACACACTGTTGGCGCCGGGCAAGGGTGACCCGGATGCCGTCAACGGCCGGGCCGGGCTCGAGGACCTGGCCGAGCGGACCGCGAGTGCGCTCACGGAGCGAGGCGTCCGGGGCGAGATCACGGTGAGCCTGGATACGTCACTGTTCTCGGGACCGGCGCTGAACCCCGGGTGGGCCCAGGAGGACGTGGCGGCCGGTGAGATCACGGCCGTCTCGCCCCTGGCCATGTACTCGCACAGGGTCCCCACCTCCGACGGGAAGGACCCGGGGTCCCGTGGTGAACGGCCCGAGAACGCGGGGGAAGCTGCCGCGGACGAATTCCGGGAACGGCTCCGGAACCAGCTAGGAACACGGGCCACCGTGACCCCCGGTGAGCACGCGAGGCCGGAACAAGCCGTGGAACTCGCGCGCGTGGAGTCCGCGCCCCTCCACGAACAGGCCGCGTACATGCTCGCGCAATCGGATAACTCCTTGGCGGAAACACTTGCGCGCGTGGCGGCGCGTGAAGCCGGGGAACAGGGCAGCGTGACGGGTGTGCAACGGGCCATCCGCGCCACACTGGAGGCGCACTCGATCGACGTGGCCGGCGCGGACGTCATTGACGCCAGCGGAATGGCAGTGTCCAACCGCGTCACCACGGGACTGCTGGCCCAGGCCACCCGGGCACTGCTCATCGATCCCGATGCGGGTCCTTACGGACAGGGGCTGCCACTGGGTGGCGCCACCGGAACGCTCACGGACCGGTTCGACGACCCGGACGAGCGGGCGGCCAGAGGACTCACCCGCGCAAAGACCGGCACCCTCAATTCCGTGGTGTCGTTGAGCGGGTACGTGCAACGGGCCGGGGGCGAGGTGCTGGTGTACTCGGTGATCTTCAATGACGTCCAGGGACAGACAGGCGCCGCCAGGGACACCGTGGACCGCACGGTGGCTGCGCTCGCCCAAGGCTGAACCCGAGACAGTGTGGCACTCAGTTCTCTGTGGTTGAGTGGTGGGCATGACTCAAGACGTGGCACGACCCTCACTCGTGGACTGGGACTCCGCGGCTCAGATCGCTGCCAAATTGACCCCGCCCGGGCCCACTCCCAAACCCCGGGAAATGAGCAAGGCCGTGGAGTCCCTGCGCTACTTCGCTCACGAATCGGTCCAGCACGTGCACAACATCACGCGACTGGACGCCGCCGAGAACCTGCGCGATTCCAAGATCCTGGTGGTCGACCGTGCCGGGTGGGCCAAGGCCAACACCCAAACGTTCTCGGTGCTCATGCAGCCGATCTTCGACAGGATCCGGGAGAAGAATCCGGAGAAGGTCGACGCCGCCCTGCGCGGGTTCGCGCCCACGGCCGCGGCGGCCGAAATGGGCGCGATGGTCGGCTTCCTCTCGTCCAAGGTGTTGGGCCAGTACGACCCGTACGCGGGCCTGGTCTCACCGGAGGCAGCCGAATCCCACCCGGGCGGACGGCTGATGTTCGTGGCTCCCAACGTGCTGTGGACGGAGCGGGAGATCAATGTCGAGCCGGACGATTTCCGGCTGTGGGTGTGTCTCCACGAACAAACCCACCGCGTGCAGTTCGCTGCCGCGCCCTGGTTGCGCGGGCACATGCTGGAACAGATCTCCACACTGGGGTCCTTTGACGTCTCCCCGTGGGAGCGGCTGAGCGCGGTCGTCTCGTCCGTGACCGGCAGGAGTGTTGCGGGGCGCACCGACTCGGGTCTGGGTCCCATCGGTCATTTGCTGACCGAGGAGGAAAAGGCCACGGTGTCCCACCTGACCGCCGTGATGTCCCTTCTCGAGGGCCATGCCAACGCCGTGATGGACGCGGTGGACTCTTCAATCGTCCCCACCGTCAAGACCATTCGGCGTCGTTTCGACTCGCGCTCCGAGAATCACGGGGCCCTGGACCGGGCGATCCGCACCCTCATGGGGATAGACGCGAAAATGCGCCAGTACGGTGACGGCCAGAAATTTGTGGAGTACATCGTGGACCGGGCCGGAATGGACGCGTTCAACACGGTGTGGACCTCGGCGGATACCCTGCCCGACGAAACGGAAATCCACGATCCGCAGCGCTGGATGGATCGGGTGCTCGGGTGATGCCCTTGCCGCGCAGCGCATAGGTACGGCGGAGTGTGTCAGGATGAAACCGTGAGCTCGGAAAATATTCAGCAGCAGATTCAGCTGTACGGCCAACCGCTGTCGGAGCGTTTCGGCCACGTGGTGGCGGCCTACAACATCACCCAGCGACGGCTGGCGGAGGTGTTGGGGCTGTCCGCGCCCATGCTCTCCCAGCTCAGCAGCGGTCGCCGGATCAAGATCGGTAACCCCGCCGTATATGAACGCCTGGTCATGCTGGAGGACAGTGTGGGGGCCCAGGACACCGAGGCCGTGTTGCGCCGAGTCGAGGCTGCCCAGCCGGTATTGTCCACCACGCAAATCCGCACGGGGATCAGCACCGAGACGGATGCCGTCACGGCATTGGCCACAGTGGTGCCCTCCGGCGAACTCGAACGCGCATTGATCATGTTGGGCGAGCACACCCCGGTGCTGTCCAAAGTGTTGAGCATGGCCGAGGACATGTCCCGCCGCAATCGCGACGCCCAGGGCTGATCCTTGCAACGAGGACGAACCGGTCGCTTGCACCCCTGGGTGGCGCGCGCACGCAGGGCCGTGAACCGTTCCCTGACCGAACTTCCAGCCACCTCTGACGATCCACCATTGGTGCTGGTCGCGTGCAGCGGAGGGCCCGATTCTTTGGCCCTGGCCGCGGCCGCCGCTCACCTGGCCCGCCGAGGCGCGGTGCGCGTGGGAGCCGCGGTGATCGACCACCAGATGCAACCGGGCTCGCACGAGGTCGCCGGGGCCACCGTGCGGATACTGGAAGACATGGGTCTGGAGCCCGTGATCTCGCGCCGCGTCACCGTGGACCGGGTCGGTTACGGACCCGAAATGGCCGCGCGCCTGGCGCGCTACGCCGCCCTCAACGACATCGCCACCCAGCTGCGCGCGGACGCCGTCCTCCTGGGCCACACCCGCGACGACCAGGCGGAAACCGTGCTGCTGGGCCTCGCGAGGGGATCAGGGACGCGCTCGTTGTCCGGGATGTCGCCGCGGCACGTGATCGAGGGTGTGCTGTACCTGCGCCCATTCCTGAACGTGACCCGCCAGGAAACGGAGACGATCTGCCGGGTTGAAGGGCTCGACCCCTGGTACGATCCCAGCAACTCGGACACCACCCTGATGCGTTCAAGGATCCGCCACCGCGTGCTGCCGTTCCTGGAGGAACACATGGGCCCGGGCGTCTCCAACGCCCTGGCACGGACGGCCTCGGTCCTCGAAGCGGACGCGGACTTCCTGGACGAACAGGCCACGGAGTTCTTCCGACGCGCACGAGTGGAACCGGCGGCGTCGTCGAGCGTTGAACTGGACTGCCTGGCGGTCCAGGAAGCCCCCGCGGCCATGCGACGTCGTATGCTCGCTCAGGCATGTGTCGCCACGGGCGGGGAAACCCCCACGTTCGAGCGGTTAAGTGCGCTCGAGGGATTCGCTATGGGCTACGGAGCTGCCGGTCCGCTGCAAATGGCGGGTAAGGTGACCGTGTGGCGACGTCGCGGGGACAAGCTCTGCGTCAAGGGGCGCCTGGAGTTCCAGAACACCGAATAACCCCTCCTACAATCGCCATCCCCGCACACGCAACACCTCAGGAGCACAACGTGAAGGCCGAGCACGTCGAGTCAGATCTGTCCCACGTCTTATTCACCAAAGAAGAAATCGCCCAGAAGATCCAGGAGCTGGCGGAGCAGATCGACCGCGACTACGAAGGCCGCGACGTCCTGCTGGTGGGTGTACTCAAGGGAGCGGTGATGGTCATGGCGGATCTCACCCGCGCGCTCAAGGGGCAGTACCCCATGGATTGGATGGCCGTGTCCTCCTACGGTTCCGGCACCAAGTCCTCCGGTGTGGTGCGCATCCTCAAGGACCTCGACACCGACCTGCACGGCAAGGACGTCCTCATTGTCGAGGACATCATCGACTCCGGTCTCACACTGTCCTGGCTGCGCACCAACCTCGAATCCCGCGGCCCCAAGTCCGTGGAAATCTGCGCATTGCTCCGCAAGCCGGACGCTGCCAAGACCGCCATCGACGTCAAATACGTGGGCTGGGACATCCCCAATGAATTCGTGGTGGGATACGGTCTGGACTTCGCGGAACACTACCGCAACCTCGAATGCATCGCTACGCTGGCCCCGCACGTCTACGAGTAAGAATCCAGGGAACCCCGGGGTCCCGCGTGTAGCGTGAGCGCGGCGCGTGCGCTCAGAGAAAACGTCGAGACCTCAATGGGGTCGGGTATCCCCGAAAGGGATACATTATGCGTGACGCGCCGCGCACCCGCACCGGTAGCCGGATCATTCGGACCCGGATACAACACCGTCAGTTTTGGGGCGCGACACTTCTTGTCACGTCCACGGGAGGATCATCGGCTTGGCCACGGCGAAAAAACCCACCAGTTTCTTTAAGGGACCGTTCTTCTGGATCTTGCTAGCCGTCTTGGTGCTGGTTCCCGTGGGAGCGAATCTCTTCGGCCCGTCCACCTCTCGCGTGGACACGAACGTGGGTATGTCGCTGCTGCGCGACCACAAGGTCCAAGAAGCGAAGATCTACGACGGTCAGCAGAAGGTCGAACTCCAGCTCAAGGAAGACCTCACCCTCAACGACCAAGAACTGGGCAAGGACATCGAGTTCTTCTACGTGGAACCGCGCGCCGAGGAGGTCGTGGCCACCATGAACAGCGCCGAGCTGGAGGGGTTCACCGACCAGCCGGTGGAGAACAACTGGCTTCTGTCCCTGATCAGGTTCATGCTGCCGTTCCTGATCATCCTGGCGATCTTCTGGTTCATCTTCTCCCGCATGCAGTCCGGCGGGCAGGCCATGAAGTTCGGCCGCTCCAAGGCCAAGATGTTCAACAAGGAGAACTCCGAGGTGATGTTCTCGGATGTGGCGGGCGCGGATGAGGCCGTCCAGGAACTCGACGAGATCAAACAGTTCCTGGTGGAACACGACCGGTTCACCGCGGTGGGCGCCAAGGTCCCCAAGGGCGTGCTGCTCTACGGCCCGCCAGGTACCGGTAAGACCCTGCTCGCCAAGGCCGTCGCCGGCGAGGCCGGCGTGCCGTTCTACTCCATCTCCGGCTCGGACTTCGTGGAGATGTTCGTGGGTGTGGGTGCCTCCCGTGTGCGCGACCTCTTCCAACAGGCCAAGGAGAACTCCCCGGCCATTGTGTTCGTGGACGAGATCGACGCCGTGGGCCGCCAACGCGGCGCCGGCATGGGCGGCGGTAATGACGAGCGTGAGCAGACCCTGAACCAGTTGCTGGTTGAGATGGACGGTTTCGACGCGAACACCAACGTGATCCTGATTGCCGCAACCAACCGCCCGGACGTCCTGGATCCGGCATTGCTCCGCCCGGGTCGGTTCGACCGTCAGATCGGCGTGGACGCCCCTGACATGAAGGGCCGCGAGCAGATCCTGCGCGTGCACTCCAAGAACAAGCCGCTCGCGCAGAACGTGGATCTGGCGTCGGTGGCCAAGCGCACCCCGGGCTTCACCGGCGCCGAGCTGGCCAACGTGATGAACGAGGCCGCCTTGCTGACCGCACGTTCTCACGCGCAGCTCATTGACGACCGCGCCGTGGACGAGGCCATCGACCGGGTGATCGCGGGCCCGCAGAAACGCTCGCGCATCATGAAGGAACTCGAACGCAAGGTCACCGCGTACCACGAGGGTGGTCACGCGCTGGTGGCCGCAGCACTGCGCAATACCGACCCGGTCACCAAGATCACCATCCTGCCGCGCGGGCGCGCGTTGGGTTACACCATGGTGATGCCCGCGGATGACAAGTACTCCACCACTCGCAATGAGCTGCTGGACCAGATGGCCTACGCCATGGGTGGCCGCGCGGCGGAGGAACTCGTGTTCCATGACCCCTCCACGGGCGCATCCAACGACATCCAGAAGGCGACGGACACCGCGCGGAAGATGGTCACTCAGTACGGCATGAGTGCGCGTATCGGTTCCGTGAAGATCGGCGGGGACAACTCCGACCCGTTCGTGGGTCGCGAGATGGGCTCAGCCGGCAAGGACTACTCGGACCGGACCCTGGCGGTCGTGGACGACGAGGTGCGAGGGCTGCTCGAACAGGCTCACACTGAGGCCCATGAGATTCTCCACGAGAACCGGGACGTCCTGGATCGGTTGGCTTTGGAACTGCTCGAAAAGGAAACGCTCAACGAAGCCCAGATCGGTGAGATCTTCCATGATGTGCGCAAGCGCGACCTGAGGCCCGTGTGGCATTCGGGTGACAACCGCCCGGTCTCCGAGATTCCGCCGGTGATCACCGCGGCCGAGCGCGAGGAAGCTCACCGTAAGCACACCCAGGACCCGGACACCATGGCTCCGCAGGACCAGGCGGTCGCCGCCAAGCCCGAGCACCCGCTCGAGGTCCCGGAGCACGGCGAGGCCCAGCTGCCCGGTACGGACGGACGGAGCGGCACCCAGGGCGGTCCCGCCGGCGGTGAACAGCAGGGCGATGACCGGAATCCCTGGTCCGGTGGATCTCAGGAGCAGCGCTGAATGAGCCCGGACAAGGACCAGGATCCGTCCGAACCGGTGGCCGGCTCGTACGCGGACTATCTGAATTCCGAACACGTGGACGAGCGGATCGATCAGCCGCGCATTGCAGCTGCGGTGCGAGAGATCCTGCTGGCCATCGGGGAGGATCCCAACCGTAGCGGCCTGAAGGACACACCCGCGCGGGTGGCCCGCGCGTACGCGGAAATGTTCACCGGGCTCCACCAGGACCCCTCGGAGCTGATGGCGACCACGTTCGATATCGGCCACGCGGAAATGGTCATGGTCAAGGACATCCCGTTCTACTCGACCTGCGAACACCACTTGGTGCCGTTCCACGGGGTGGCCCACGTGGGGTACATCCCCGGTCCCGAGGGGCAGGTCACCGGGCTGTCCAAGCTGGCGCGCCTGGTGGATTTGTTCGCCAAGCGGCCCCAGGTCCAGGAGCGATTGACCACGCAGGTGGTCGAGGCACTCGAGGACAACCTGCATCCCGCCGGAGCAATCGTCGTGATCGAATGTGAGCACCTGTGCATGTCCATGCGCGGGGTGCGTAAACCGGGGGCCAAGACCGTGACGTCCGCGGTGCGCGGTCAGTTACGGGACCCGGCCACTCGCGCGGAGGCCATGAACCTGATCCTGTCGGGTCAGAACCGATGAGCCCGAACCGTGCCAACGGCCCACTCGGTTGGGGGTCGTATGAGCGGTTGCCGCGGGACCGCACTCTGATCATGGGCATTCTCAACGTCACCCCGGATTCTTTCAGCGACGGCGGCACGCATGACACTGCGGACGCGGCCATCGCTCACGGGCTGGAACTCGCCGCCCAGGGCGCGGACATCGTGGACGTGGGTGGTGATTCCACCCGCCCGGGTTCCGTCCGCGTGAGCCTCGAGGAAGAGCAGCGGCGCATTCTGCGGGTGATCCGTGAGCTCTCGGACCGAGGCATCGTGGTCAGCGTGGACACGCTCAACGCGGAGACCGCCGCGGCCGCACTGGATGCGGGCGCGCACATCATCAACGATGTCTCGGGCGTGAACGTCCAGCAGACGATGATCGAACTCGTGGCGCGGCGACGGGCACCGTACATTCTGATGCATTCGCGCGGCACGTCCACGACCATGGACGCCCTCTCCACCTATGAGGACGTCGCCCACGACGTGATCGGCGAATTGTGCCGGCTGCGCGAGCGCCTGTATCGGGCCGGGGTGGAGCCGGAGAACCTGATTGTGGACCCGGGACTGGGTTTCGCCAAGGCAGGTGCCCAGGACTGGGATCTGTTGCGCGCCCTTCCCCGGTTACGCACCATGGGCAACAAGGTGCTCATCGCAGCCTCCCGCAAACGTTTCCTGGGTCACCTCCTGGGTGACGACCAGGGCCCGCGTCCCGCGGCCGAGCGAGACGGCGCCACGGCCGCCATCAGCGCGCTCTCCGCCTTCGGAGGCGCCTGGGCGGTGCGGGTTCACGACGTCGCCGCCACCGCGGACGCGGTGGCCACCGCCCACGCGTGGCTGGGTGTCACACCACCGATCCTTGATCCTCACGAGAGCGAAAACTGAGCACCGATGATTTCTTCCCCTGCGGAACTGAGCCACCACGACCGCATTACACTCACCGGCTTGGGAGCCGTGGGATATCACGGTGTCTTCGAGAAGGAACGCCGCACCGGTCAACCGTTCTTCGTTGACCTGGTCATGTACGTGGATTTGAAGGCCGCCGGTGAAACCGACGAGCTCACCGCCACCGTCCACTACGGGGAAGTGGCCGAATTGGTCCGGGAGATCGTGATCGGTCCCCGGTACCAGCTCATCGAGACCCTCGCGGAACGAATCGCCGCGGAGCTGCTCCAGCAGTTCGCCATGATTCGGGCGCTCGAGGTCACGGTGCACAAACCCAAGGCGCCCATTGAAGTCACGTTCGCGGACGTTGCCGTCACGATTTTTCGCACCCGGGAAACGGCGGTCCAGTAGTGGCAGCCCGGTGCGTGGTGGCTTTGGGAGCGAATCTGGGGGACCGCTTGGCCGTGTTGCGCTCGGCCGTTGCCGGTTTGGCCGGCACTCCCGGAATCACCGTGCTCGGCTGCTCGCCCGTGGTCAGTACCAAGTCCGTGGGCGGGCCTGAGGGATCACCGGACTACTACAACGCGGTGGTCGAACTCCAGGTGGAACTCGGTCCCGAACAGACGCTCCGGGCGTGTCAGAAGATCGAGGACGAACACGGTCGTGAACGGCTGGTTCGTTGGGGGCCTCGCACCCTTGACCTGGACATCATTTGCTTCGAGGGAGTCGAACGGCAGGATCCGCAGCTCACCTTGCCCCACCCGCGGGCACATGAGCGCGCTTTCGTCCTGGTCCCGTGGGCCCGCCTGGATCCGGATGCTCGACTGGGCGGAGAATGGGTGCGGGAACTGGCCCGCAGGGCCCCCGACGTGGCGGGGCTGACCACCACGAATTTCACGGTGTGCGAGGATACGGAACGGAGTTGATTCGACCATGCGCTACTTGACCGTTCTGTCCCTCGTGGTCGTTGCCCTCGTCGCCGCGGTGGTGGGGTGGAGCATCAATCAGGCGCTCACGGGGCAGAGCCAGTCGATGCTGATCCTCCCGTGGGGGAGTTTGCTGGCGGAGGCGGCGGCGGCCGCCGTGTTGGTCTATCTTGGTCTGCGACTGCGCGCGTACCGGGATCCCGAGGGCGAGCGTCGGCGGCGTCGTCGAGCTCCCGCCGACCGTAAGCCGTACGACCCCGTGTGGGGCGTGGGCACCGCTGCGGCGGCCCAGGCGGTGGCCTATTACGGGGCCCTGACGGCCGGTTGGCACGCGGGGATCGGCGTGGACCAGGTGATGTTGTTGGGAGCGCGCACGACCCAGGAATCTCTGTGGTTGTGCGTGGCGCAAGTAGTGGCCGGGGCGCTGCTGATGGTGGTCGGTTGGGTCGTCGAGAATTGGTGCAAGCTGCCTCCCGATGATCCCGACGCGGAGAAGGACACCCCGTACGGTGGGCGGCAAGATCCTTACACCGCCGGAGAGGGAGGCTATGCCCGACATCAATGACCTGGGCCCGCGGGGACTCGCGTGGAAACGCGTTTCACCCGACTACATCAAGGTGAGGCTCATTTCTGCGGCCATCAGCACCCTGATCTGGGTGCTGATCACCGGCGTCCCAATGATTCTGGCCCTGCTGTCGATCTGGGGCAGCCCGTCCGATCTTTGGCGGTGGTACCCGCCCGCCATTGTGTTGGTCTGGGGAATCATTGACCTGTGCCTGATTCCGCGCCGGGTCCGCGCCATTGGTTACGCGGAGCAGAACACCGAACTGTGGCTGCGCAAGGGCATCATTTTCCGCAGCGTCACGGTGGTCCCCTACGGGCGCATGCAGTACGTGGACATCAAGACCGGGCCGCTGCTCAACGCCTTCGGGCTGGCGGACCTGACCCTTCACACGGCAGCCGCCAGTACGGACGCCAATCTGCCCGGTCTACCCCGCGCGGAGGCCGACCGGTTGCGCGAGGAGCTCACGCGCCGGGGAGAAGAGCTCATGGTGGGGCTGTGATGGGCGCCGCCAGGACGAACGACCCGGCCGGAACCAATGCGGTGCGGCCGTCTCCCGAGGGGCAATGGCTGCGTGTCCACCCGCTCACGCCGTACGTGCGCAGCTGGCTGCTGATCGTGGCCCTGGTGTGGGGCGTGGGAAATATTTTCCTGGACGACGTACTGGCCGCGGTGGTCTACGGCGACCCGTTGGACGTGGACTTCGCCGGAACGATTCAGCTGGTGGGGATCGGTCTGGTGGCCGCGGTGCTGTGCGGGGTAGTGGGCCTGGTCATCGGCCTGGGTGTTCTCTCGTGGTGGTTCACCCGCTACCAGATCACCTCGGAACACGTGCGGTTCCGCAACGGGGCGATCTTCCGCACCCAGCGACAAGCACGGCTGGATCGGGTGCAGGGCATCGATATCGAACGCAAGCTGCTTCCGCGCATCTTCGGCCTGGCCTCCCTGAAATTCGACGTGGCGGACGGCGGTAGCAGCGCCCTGGAACTGTCGTACCTGCGCCGCGATAAAGCACGGGAACTGCGTCATCAATTGCTCAGTGCCGTTCGTGAGGCCTCCCGGTCCGCTCCGGCGACTCAGGTGGGCTCCCGGGACGGCCACGGGTACGACGCCGCCCGCCCGGCGTTCGGTGGTCCCGCGCCGCAGGTCGATGCGCCCGCCCCGGCGCCGTGGGACCACTCGCCGCAGGCCCGGCAGTACCGCGCGCAATGCGCAGACCCGCACGACAACCGGGGGGTGAGCGCCGCGGAGGAACGTTCCCGCGAGGTGCGCGCCGCCGCGCGGCTGGGTCTGCTCTCGGACCAGGATGACCAGGATCAGCAGCGCCGCGTGTTCACCGTGCCCACGAGCCGCGTGTTATTGAGCCTGTTGCTCTCATGGAGCACCGTCTCGGCGGTGTTCTTCGCCGTGGTTGCCGTGGTGGTGTGGCAGTGGAACCCGGAGGCTCTGCGCGTCTTGATCCCCAGTTACCTGCCCGTGGTGGTCATGATTGTTTCGGGGCTCTACAACAGGCTGGAAAGCAGTTGGGGATTCACGCTCAGCCAGGTGCAGGTGGGTGTGCGAGTCCGCTCCGGTCTGCTCAACGAACGCTCCTCGACCATTCCGGTCGGTCGGGTGCAGGCGCTGCAGGTGTGCAAACCCGTGCTCTGGCGGGTCTTCGACGGCCACAGGGTCAAGGTGATCACCGCGGGCAAAGGCGGCCTGGATGACCTGGAGGGACTGCATTCGCTCGTGCTGCCCGTGGGCACCCCGGAGAACGTGGCGGACATCCTCGAGCTGGTACTGCCCCTTGCCGAGCCGCCCACGGAACTCGTGCGTGACGGGCTCAACGGGATCGACGGGGGCGCGAACTACATTACAAGCCCTCGACGGGCTCGGTGGCTGGACCCTCTGACCTGGCGGCGCACGGGATTTGCCATGGATGACGCGGTGTTGTCATTGCGGTGGGGGCGTCTCAACCGCAACGTGAGCGTGATTCCGCATCACAAGACCCAGTCACTCGGGCTGCAACAGGGCCCCATCGAGCGCCGCATGCGCATCGCCAGCATCCACGCCCATATGATTGCCGGGCCGGTGACCACCGTGGTGCATCACCTGGATGCACAACAGGCTCGGGACCTGATGGTTCGCCAGACGGATGCGGCACGCGCCGCCAGGGAACGCACCAATCAAGACAACGCACAGCGCTCACGCGAGGAGATCCAGTGAACGAGCCACAACAGCGCCCGGGACGATTGGGCGTGGGCATCATCAGCGCCGGAAAGGTCGGTTCCGTCCTGGGTGCGGCATTGCGCGCGGCGGGGCACGCCGTGGTGGGCGTGCATGCCCACTCCGAAACGAGCAGGGAACGGGCGGATGCCCTGCTCCCCGATGTTCCGGTGCTCGACGTGACCACCATCGTGGAACGCAGCGAGCTGGTGCTGCTGGCCGTGCCCGATGACCAACTGCCGGGCCTGGTGGACGGGCTCGGCAAGCTCGGCGCCTGGCAACAGGGACAACTGGTGGTGCACACCGCGGGTCGCTTCGGAACCGACGTTCTCGAACCGGTGCGCGCGGCCGGTGGCATCGGCCTGGCCATCCACCCGTCCATGACGTTCACCGGTCTCAGTCTGGACCTGCAGCGGCTCACGGACTGCAGCTTCGGGGTGACCGCGGCGGCACCCGTCCTACCCATTGCCCAGGCGCTCGTGGTGGAAATGGGTGCCGAACCCGTGGCGATTGCCGAGGCCGACCGGCCGCTCTACCACGCGGCTCTCGCTCACGGGTCCAACCACGTGATGACCCTCATGGGCCAATCCATGCAGCTACTGCATGAGATCGGTGTCGAAGAACCGGATCGGATGCTCGGCCCGCTGGTGCGAGCCACGGTCGACAACGCCCTGGCCTCCGGGGAGAACGCCCTGACCGGGCCGGTGGCCCGCGGAGACGTCACCACGGTGGCCGCCCACGTGGCCGCCCTGGCGGAACTTGCGGGACCGGACCGGGCGGCGTCGTCGGCGGGCCACGACCTGCTCGAAGGCTACCGGGCGCTGGGAAGGCTCACGGCGCAGCGGGCCGCGGCCTCCGAGCGGATCGACGACACAACGTACCGCGCGGTGCTGGCCGCGCTCGATGGGAAGGACTTTCAGTGACTCGACCCGTGGTGTGCACCACCGTGGCGGAGCTGCGGGACGCGCTCGAGACGCGTGTGTCCCAGGGCGTGACCAGCGTGGGGCTGTTCCCCACCATGGGGGCGTTGCATGACGGGCACCTGCGCATTGCGCGGACGGCCCGGGACGAAAATGACCTGGTGGTGGTGTCGGTGTTCGTGAACCCACTGCAGTTCGGCCCCGACGAGGACTTCGACAGCTACCCGCGGCACCTGGAACGGGACGTCTCCGCGCTCGCCGACTGCGGTGTGGACGTGGTCTTTGCCCCGAGCACCGAGCAAATGTACCCGGGCGGCGTGCCGGTGATCTCGGTGACCTCCGGGCGAGCGGGGTCGGTCCTTGAGGGAACCACCCGCCCCGGGCACTTCGACGGCGCCCTGACCGTGGTCAACAAACTCTTCATGATCGTCCAACCCGGCCCGGGCATCGCCTTCCGCGCGTACTTCGGGGAAAAGGACGCCCAGCAATTACTGCTCATCCAAAGAATGGTCCGTGATTTCAATCACCGCGTGCACATCCGCCCGGTGCCCATCGTTCGTTCCGGCGAGGGCCTCGCGCTGTCCTCCCGCAACCAGTACCTCACCGCCGACGACGCCGCCCACGCCTTGGTTCTCAACCGCACCTTGCGCGCCCTGGCGGCGGGTGAACTCACTCTGGAGCAGGCCCGGAACACCATCGACGGGGAACCAGGGGTGACACTCGATTACCTGGTGACCGTGGACCCCGATACGCTCGCGGAGACCCCCCCACGGGCGGGTGCCCTGGCGTTGGCCGCGGCATGGGTGGGTCCCACCCGCCTCATCGATAATATGAAGATTTGATCTGACCGCTATCCTGGAGAATTGTGACCGAGCAGCGAGATAACACCCCAGCAGCAGATTCCACGCCGGAGCTTTCCGAGCACGAACTCAACGACCAGATGTTGTTCCGTGCCGCCAAGCGCCAGGCCATCGAGGAATCGGGTGTTTCCGCCTACCCGGTGAGTGTTGACCGCACCCACACCCTGGCCCAGGTGCGCCAAAGCCACGAGCATTTGGAGGCCGGCGAGGAAACTAACGACGTCGTGACCGTTGCCGGACGCGTGATGCACGTGCGCAACACCGGCAAACTGTGCTTCGCCACCCTTCATGAGGGTGACGGCACGCGGCTGCAGGTCATGATCTCCAAGGCGAACGTGGGCGAGGAAGCCCTGGCCGCGTGGAAAGCCCAGGTGGACCGCGGCGATTTCGTGGCGGTCACCGGCCGCGTGATCAGTTCCAGGCGCGGTGAACTGTCCGTCATGGCCGATTCCTGGCGCATGGCCTCCAAGGCACTGCGCCCGCTGCCCACCTTGCACAAGGAACTCAGCGAGGAAACCCGGGTGCGCCAGCGCTACCTGGACCTGATCGTGCGCCCCCGGGCCCGCGAAGTGGTGTTGACCCGGTCATTGATCACCCGCACCGTGCGCCGTGTGCTGGAGGACCGCGGGTACATCGAGATCGAAACTCCCATCTTGCAACTCATCCACGGTGGCGCGGCGGCGCGACCTTTCGAAACGCACCTCAATGCGTTCGATCAGGACATGACACTGCGTATCGCCACCGAGCTGTACTTGAAACGTGCCGTGGTGGGCGGTATTGAAAAGGTGTTCGAACTCGGGCGGGTATTCCGTAACGAGGGCGTGGATTCAACACACAGCCCAGAGTTCACCACGCTGGAAGCCTATGAGGCCTATGCCGATCAATTCGTCATGGCCGAGCGGATCAAAGAAGTTATTCAGGCGTGCGCCTCCGCACTCGGGGTGGAAGGCATTGACACTGACCAGGGGCGCATCGAGCTCTTCGGCGAATGGAAATGGGTTTCCGTCTACCCGGCATTGTCTGAGGCCGTGGGTCAGGAAATCTCTCCGGACACCCCCGCCGAGACCCTGCGGAAGATTGCCCAGCAACGCGAAATCTCCGTGGATCCCGCGTGGGATGCCGAAAAGCTCGCGGTGGAGCTGTTCGGGGAAATCGTGGAGCCCACCTTGATTCAGCCCACATTTGTTTACGATTACCCGCCCTCCGCGCAGCCGCTCGCGCGCCAGCACCGCGAAAAGCCGGGTCTCATTGAAGCATGGGATTTGATTATCGGCGGTATGGAGCGCGGTACTGCGTTCTCCGAACTGATCGATCCGGTGATTCAACGTCAGCGCCTCACCGAACAGTCCTCGAAATCCGCCGCCGGTGACGTTGAAGCCATGCAGTTGGACGAGGACTTCCTGCGGGCCCTGGAGTACGGCGCACCGCCCATGGGCGGCCTGGGGCTGGGCCTGGACCGCCTGATCATGCTTTTCACAGACCTGGGCATCAGAGAGACCATTCTGTTCCCGCTCATGAAGCCCGAGTGAGTGAATACCATCAGGTCAATATCAGTTCTCGTTCAGGGCAGTAGAGGATACTAAGCGTCATGGAGTACTTGTCCGTTTTTGTGCCTTCTCTCGGGGTGGGCCTTATTTTCTACCTGGTCATGCGGTGGCTTTTTCGCGGTGACCGGGCAGAACGTTCTGCTCAGGCCAATGTCGAGAAGGACGCCGAGCGCTGGTATGAAGAAGTGCGTGAACGCGAAGGAGACAATGTCCCCTTTGGATACCAAGAAGTAAGCTCTAAGAGAAAGCGCGGATTAGGGCTGAAGAACTCCATTCCCATCCGCGATACTTCTGAGGACAAATAACGCGGCGCATTATCCCATCGTGACATTATCGACTCATCGTGTCATGATAGGAGCCCGTGAAACACGCGTGTCCTTGTCTGCTTAGTGTGCGGAGTCCGAGTATCGCAAAGACCACCGCAAACAATAGGGGTTAAGCGGGGGACAGGTACACGCATCGTGGCGCATTGAGTGACTTCCGGACCAGAGATCACACACCACAGGCAATAGCCCACTAATTTTGACGCCACCCTTTTTCGGGGTGGTGAGGAGGAACCGACATGGCACAGACAGTCAAGATCATTCTTGAAGATGACATCGACGGCGGTTCCGCAGATGAGACCATTCGTTTCGGTCTCGACGGCGGACAGTACGAGATTGATTTGAACTCCGCTAACGCCACCAAGCTGCGTGAAGCGCTGCGACCCTACGTGTCCAAGGCACGCCGCGCGTCGGCCAAGACCAATCGCGGGGCCACCACTCGTCCCACGCGTTCGGGTAATCCCGAGACCCCCAAGATCCGTGCCTGGGCCAAGGAACAAGGCCTGCAGGTGTCCGATCGCGGCCGTATCCACCAGGACATTCAGGACAAGTACTACGACGCTCACAAGTAAGTAGCCACGTCCGATCCGCTGAGGAAAGAACAGAGCTTCAGCGTGAATCGGATTTCTCCGCCGGGAACGATGTTTCCCGGCGGGCAGCCATCCGGCCGGACTGCACCTCGGGGTGCGCTCCGGCCGTTGCTGTTGCCCGGCGCAACCGGGTTTAGCTCTGGGCGGTACATCGTGCGCCAGTGGCGAACAGTGCCCAGAAATGCCGTTCGGGTGCCTAGCATCGTTGGCAGACATCAATAGAGGAGTATCCATGTTCGAACGCTTCACCGACCGCGCCCGCCGGGTGGTCGTGCTGGCCCAGGAAGAGGCCAGGATGCTCAACCACAACTACATCGGTACCGAGCACCTGCTGCTCGGTTTGATTCACGAGGGCGAAGGCGTAGCAGCCAAAGCTCTCGACTCGATGGGCATCACCCTGAGCTCGGCGCGCGAACAAGTACAAGACATCATTGGACCGGGCCAGCAGGCTCCGTCCGGCCATATTCCCTTCACGCCCCGTGCCAAGAAGGTGTTGGAGCACTCGCTGCGGGAGGCATTGCAGCTGGGTCACAACTACATCGGCACCGAACACATCCTGCTGGGCATCATTCGGGCCGGCGAGGGTGTGGCGTCCCAGGTCCTGATCAAGCTGGGCGCCGATCCGGCCAAGGTGCGGGCAACCGTGCTCGAGCTGATTTCGGGTTATCAGTCCGGTAATGCCGGTGGCGAGAAAGAAGCCGCCGGGGTCGGGAACGGCGGCCGTGCCGAGGGCACCCCCGCGGGTTCCGCGGTGCTGGACCAGTTCGGTCGCAACCTCACCGCCGCCGCGCGCGAGTCCAAGCTTGACCCGGTGATCGGCCGGTACAAGGAAATGGAACGCGTGATGCAGGTGCTCTCACGTCGTACCAAGAACAACCCCGTGCTGATCGGTGAACCCGGTGTCGGTAAAACGGCCGTGGTCGAGGGTCTGGCACAGGCGATCGTGCGCGGAGACGTTCCCGAGACGCTCAAGGACAAGCACCTGTACACCCTGGACCTCGGTTCATTGGTCGCGGGTTCGCGCTACCGCGGTGACTTCGAAGAACGCCTGAAGAAGGTGCTCAAGGAGATCCGTACCCGCGGTGACATCATCTTGTTCATCGACGAGATCCACACCCTGGTGGGTGCCGGTGCCGCCGAGGGCGCCATTGATGCTGCGTCCATCCTCAAGCCCATGCTGGCTCGCGGTGAGCTCCAGACCATTGGTGCCACCACGCTGGACGAGTACCGCAAGCACATCGAGAAGGACGCCGCCCTCGAGCGTCGTTTCCAGCCCATCCAGGTGGATGAGCCCTCCGAGGCGCACGCCGTGGAGATCCTCAAGGGCCTGCGCGACAAGTACGAGGCCCACCACCGCGTGTCCATCACGGACGAGGCGCTGGACGCCGCCGTGCACATGTCCGCCCGCTACGTCTCGGACCGGTTCCTTCCGGACAAGGCCATCGACCTGATCGACGAGGCCGGTGCCCGCCTGCGCATCAAGCGTATGACGGCGCCGCCGGAGATCAAGGCCTTGGACGAGAAGATCGCGGACACCAAGCGTGCCAAGGAAGCCGCCATCGACGGTCAGGAGTACGAGAAGGCCGCCTCGCTGCGTGATGACGAGCAGAAGCTCATCACCGAACGCGAGGAGAAGGACAAAGCCTGGCGCGACGGCGACGACCAGATCTCCGAGGTCACCCCCGAGGTCATCTCGGACGTCCTGTCCGCGTCCACCGGTGTTCCCGTGTACAAGCTCTCGGAAGAAGAGTCCGGCCGCTTGCTGAACATGGAGGACGAGCTGCACAAGCGCGTCATCGGTCAGAACGAGGCCATCAAGGCGCTGTCCCGGTCGATCCGCCGTACTCGTGCGGGTCTGAAGGACCCGCGCCGCCCCGGTGGTTCGTTCATCTTCGCCGGCCCGACCGGTGTCGGTAAGACCGAGCTGGCCAAGGCGCTCGCGGAGTTCTTGTTCGGTGACGAGGACGCCCTGATCACCCTGGACATGTCCGAGTACCAGGAGAAGCACACGGTCTCGCGCCTGTTCGGTGCCCCTCCGGGCTACGTCGGTTACGAAGAGGGCGGCCAGCTCACCGAGAAGGTGCGCCGCAAGCCGTTCTCCGTGGTGCTCTTCGACGAGGTCGAGAAGGCCCATCAGGACCTGTTCAACTCGCTGCTGCAGATCCTTGAGGACGGTCGCTTGACCGACTCGCAGGGTCGCATGGTGGATTTCAAGAACACGGTGATCATCATGACCACCAACCTGGGTACCAAGGACATTTCCCGTACCGTTCCCGTGGGCTTCCAGGCCAGCGGTGACACCGCCACGTCCTACGAGCGCATGCAGGCCAAGGTGCAGGAGGAGCTCAAGGACCACTTCCGCCCCGAGTTCCTCAACCGCGTGGATGAGACCATCGTGTTCCCGCAGCTGAGCCAGGCCGAAATCCTCAAGATCGTGGACCTGTTCGTCGCCCGGTTGCAGCAGCGACTGCGCGAGCAGGACATGTCCATTGCTCTCACGGACGCCGCCAAGGTGCTCATGTCCGAGAAGGGCTACGATCCGGCCATGGGTGCCCGCCCGCTGCGCCGTGCGGTCCAGCGCGAGATCGAGGATCAACTGTCCGAGAAGATCTTGTTCGGGGAGATCTCCTCCGGCGAGAAGATCACGGTGGACGTCCAGGGCGAGGGCGACGAGCGAGAGTTCACGTTCGAGTCCATCCCCATGGCGGAGCTGTCGGACGAGGAGCTCGAAAAGATTCAGAGCACCCCGTCATTGCTCGACAACGACGACAGCCAGTCCGGCAAGGACGTCCCGCGCTCACCCAACACGGGTGGCCTGGGGGACGGCCCCGCCCAGGCCCAGGCCTAGGGCGAGCGGACCCGAGAACGCCGCGAGCGGCGTCGTCATCCTGACCGGGGTGACGACGCCGCTCGCGGCGTTTAACCCGCGCCCCACGGTCCCGGCGGCGTACAGTCTTGGCATGGAAAAGATCAGTATTCGCCCCGCCAGGACCACGGACGTCCAGGGAATCAAAGCCCTCGTGGCGCCCCTGGTGCAGGAGAACATTCTGATCACCAAGGACACCGTGACCTATTACGAGAACATCCAGGAGTTCGTGGTCGCTCAGGACGAGAGCGGCGATCTGGTGGGCTGCGGTGCCCTGCACGTGATGTGGGAGGACCTCGCCGAGGTACGAACGCTGGCCACCTCCGCCAAGGCGCGTGGGCGGGGTGTGGGTCGGCGCATGCTCGAGGTCCTGATCCAACGTGCCGAAGGGCTCGGGGTGAGCCGGGTGTTCTGTCTGACGTTCGAGGTCGAGTTCTTCTCCGCCCACGGCTTCGAGGTGATGGAGAACCAGGAAAGTATTGGTCCCGATGTCTTTGCCGAGCTCTTGCGTTCGCACGACGAGGGCGTGGCGGAGTTCCTGGACCTGGCGCGCGTGAAGCCCAACACCCTGGGCAACACGCGTATGATCCGACAGTTACACGTGGCCGGTTGAGCGCCGTTTATTGGCGCGAACTCCGGCGGCCCGGCCGGCTCAGTCGGGCAGGCTTGCTGTGTTGTCCCGGCGACTCGCCAAACCATCCTTGACCAGGCCGTCGAGTGCTCGCTCGCGTTGTTCCGGCGGCGCCGGTAACGACCAGAGCCTCGCCAGCAGTTCGGCGCTGTCCCTCCCCGGGTTCTCGATCCGGGTCGCCAGCTGTTCCGCCCCGGATCGATCCGTCAGAAGCAGGCTCACCGGAACCGGGTCACTGCTGTGGCGCAGCACCGCCATCATGGCACCGCGCACCTGGCGGTCGGTGCCGTGCCAGGACTGCCCCTTGGGCACGTAGTCGGGTTCCGGGCGGCCCGCGGCAATCCATGCGCACTGCTCGAACACGGGGCATTCATGGCATGTGGGGGAGCGGGCCGTGCACACCAGTGCCCCGAGTTCCATCACGCTTTGGTTCCACTTGACCGACAGCTCGGTGTCCTTTGGCATCAGTCGATCGGCAAGGCGGGTTTCGGCGGCGGTGAGCGACTTGGCCGGCAGCGCTTTGGCGCCGAACAGGCGAGCGTGCACCCGCCGGATATTGGTGTCCACCACGGTGTGGCGCTGTCCGAAGGCGAACACAGCCACGGCGGCAGCGGTGTACGAGCCGATTCCGGGCAGATCCAACAACTGCGCGTGGTTGTTCGGCACTTCATTGCGGTGCTGGTGCGCGATCCTCGTGGCGGCGGCGTGCAGTCTCAGGGCCCGGCGGGGGTACCCCAACCTGCCCCACGCACGCACCACATCGGCGGGGCCAGCCGCAGCCAGAGCGGCCGGCGTGGGCCACCGGTCCAACCATGCGCGCCAGACCGGCAGGACACGCACCACGGGTGTTTGTTGGAGCATGATCTCGCTCACGAGCACTCCCCAGGCTGAGCACTCGGGGTGGCGCCACGGGAGATCCCTGGCGGCCTCGGAAAACCACTCGACAACCGCTTGGTGAATGCCGTGAAGTTGGTCCGGAGGGCAGGGCGCGGGGCTCGAGTTCATAAGTCCCCACGGTAGCCTGGAGTTCATGGCAATCAACGGTTCTGAGCAGCGTGATTCCACCAACTCCGGCGCATCCCACGGAGATTCCGGGGACCGGTTGCCCCCGTCGGTTTATCGCAGACGCCGCGTGATCGCCCTGGTCGTTCTGCTCGTGTTGGTCGTGGCCCTGATCTGGGGTATTTCATCCGTGGTCTCCGCACTGACCGGCTCCCCGGAGGAGCCCGAGCAACCACAGACCCAGGCCACGGCCGAGCCCACCTCGGAACCCACCGTGGACCCCAACAACAAATTCGCCGATTTCACGCCCCGACCCACCCCGAGCGGTAGCGCCGGGTCCCCGACCGAATCGGCGTCGGCAAGCCCGGCCGCGGTGGAGGAGTGCGGTGCGAATGTGAGTCTCACGGCCGGCACGGACAAGCAGACCTACCCGGCGGATCAGGAACCGGTTTTGATCCTGACCATGGAGAACACCGGTGATGAGCCGTGCAAGGTCAACGCGGGCACCAATGCCATGAGCTATGTGGTCACCTCGGGTTCGGACGTGATTTTCGATTCCCGCCACTGCGCCGCGGACGGTGAGGACCGGGACGTGACCTTGGAACCGGGCAAAAAGGAAGACGCCCGCCTGACGTGGAACCGTACCCGCACCGCCGAGGGGTGCCCCGCGGATCAGCCCGAGGCCATGGCGGGTTACTACAACCTGAGCGTGGGTCTGGGCGAACAAAGCAGCCCGAACGCGACGTTCGTTCTGGAGTGACCCGCTGATTACATGAAGCGTTCGAGCAGGCTGGTTTCCGCCATGCGTGACAGCGATTCGCGGACGTTGCGTGCGCGCTGTTCGCCGATGCCCTCCACGGACATGAGGTCCTCCAGGTTTGCCGCCATGAGGGCCTGCAACCCGTCGAACTGGCCCACCAGACGCTTGGCCACCACGCGGGGCATGGACTTGATGCCCTCCAGCAGCCGGTAGCCGTGCGGGTGAAGGTCCGCTTCCAGGTTGCCCTGCGGCGTGATGAGCGCGGCAGCCACCGCGACTTTCTGCAGGTCGATCAAATCGGCGGGTGACAGTTCGGCCAGCTGCTCCAGGGCCTCGCTCAGCACGTCCGCGGGTGTTTCCTCCGGTAGGTAATCGCGGAGCACAACACCGGGGCCCGGGCCGTTTCCCGCGGTGAGTTCTTCGAGCTGCAGTGAGATCAGACGGCCGTCCTCGCCGAGTTCCAGCACGTACCAGCTGATTTCGTCGGAGATTCTCCGCACCATTTCCATGCGCTGCAGGGTGAGGGCGACATCCCGGGCGGTGACCGCGGCTTCGATCTCCAGGGCGGAGAGGCTACCCAGGACCTGTTCGAGACGGTTGCTGTAGTGCTCGAGAGTCTGCAGGGCCTGATTCGCCCGAGCCATGATGGCCTGCGAACCTTCGATGGCGTATCGGTGGTCGCCCACGTAAATGGTGATCACACTCATTGATTGGCTCACGGAGACCACGGGAACGTTGGTTTGTTTGGCGGTTCGCTCGGCGGATCGGTGGCGAGTACCGGATTCCTGGGTCTCGATGTGGGCCTCGGGCATCAGCTGCACACCGGCTTTGAGAATGCGGGTGGCGTCGCGGTCGCACACGATGGCGCCGTCCATTTTGGCGAGTTCACGCAGTTTGGTGGGGGTGAATTCCGCATCGATGTCGAAACCACCGGAGCACACAGCTTCGACGGACTTATCGAAGCCCAGCACGATCAACCCGCCGGTCCGGCCCCGCAGAATGCGTTCGAGTCCAGTGCGCAACTGGGTTCCGGGTGCCAAGCGGGCCAGGGTTTTCCGTAGAGCCGAATTCTGAGCTTTCACCACATCGTCATCCTACGTGCTATCCGGAGTCACCCGGCACCCGGACATGGGACGTCACTCGCACTACCGGGGCCCCGTCAACGCTCCCGGTGAGGGAAGAGCAATTCAATGGCCTGACTGACCGTGGTGACTTCTCGCACGGAAAAGCCCTGGGGGACCTTGCCCGGCCCACTGGGCGAGGCGGGTACCACCGCGTGGGTGAAACCCAGACGTGCCACTTCCTGGATCCTACGATTGATGTCCGGGACGGGCCGGACCTCACCAGCCAAACCGATCTCCCCGAAGCACACCAGCCGCTGGGGCAGCGGGCGGTCCTGGGCGGCCGAGGCCAGCGCCATACACACCGCGAGGTCGGTGGCCGGCTCGGTGAGCCGCACGCCGCCCACGGTGGAGACGTAGCAGTCCAGGGAGGCCAGAGCGACACCCGCCCGACGCTGCAGCACAGCCAACAGCATGGCCACTCGTGAACCATCCAGACCTGAGGTGGCTCGGCGGGGCTGGGCGGTGCTGGACTTGTCCAACAGGGCCTGTACCTCCGCCAACAGGGGCCTGCGGCCTTCAACGGTGACGCTCAGGCAGGTGCCGGCCACGGGCAGGGGAGTGCGGGAGACGAACAGGCCCGACGGGTCCGCCACCGATTCAATGCCTGTCTCTGCCAGGTCAAAGCAACCGACCTCGTCGGTGGGGCCGAAACGGTTCTTGATGGCGCGCAGCAAACGGATCCGGGAGTGCTTGTCCCCCTCGAACTGGCACACCACGTCCACGAGGTGCTCGAGCAGCCGTGGGCCGGCAATGGAACCTTCCTTGGTGACGTGTCCGACCAGCAACGTAGTCATGTTCTTGGTCTTGGCCGCGTGGATGAGGCTGGCCGCCACCTCGCGGACCTGACTGACACCACCCGCGGAGCCGTCCACTTCCGAGCTGGCGAGCGTCTGAACCGAATCCACGATGAGCAACTGGGGTTTCACGGCCTCCACGTGAGCGAGCGCGGTGGACAGGTCCGTTTCCGCGGTGAGGTAGAGCTTGTCCGCGACCGCCCCAATGCGTTCCGCGCGCAGTTTGACCTGCGCGGCGGACTCCTCGCCGGTCACGTAGAGCACGTCTCGGGGGGTCCGGCCCCCGGCCACCTTGGCCGCGGCGTCGAGCAGCAGGGTGGACTTACCCACGCCCGGCTCGCCCGCCAGCAAAATCACGGCGCCCGGTACCAGCCCGCCACCCAGCACACGATCCAGCTCGGGGACGTGGGTTGGGGTGAACTGCGCGACGGAGGAATCGATCTGGCCAATGGGTTTGGCCGGTTGAGCCACGGAACGGGCCGCCTGGGTACGGCCATGTTCCTGGGCCGCTCCGGTCTCTTCGACCGTCCCCCAGGACTGGCATTCTCCGCACCGGCCCACCCATTTGGCGGTGGTCCACCCGCATTCTGTGCAGCGGTAGGACACGGAGGATTTGCGGGTTTTGGTGCTCATGCGTTCACAGTAACTTTTCCGTCAGACACGCATAGCAGCAGTGGCATCAATCCGACTGGAGTGACGGCAGATGATTGATGGCCACCTGGTGGCTGATGCCGGTGGCTTCGATCAGATCGACCACCATGGGGCGGATCATCAGTACCAGTGCTTCACCCTCCATGGTGTGCACCCCCATCTCGTGGGGTTCCAAGCGGGCCGCCACGGAGAACAGTTCATTACGCGCCTGCCGCAAGTAGCTCTCACGCGATTGCGGGTGGCTCACGGCCAGGGCATTGCCGAGGCTCACGACGGCGTCGGACAGATCCGCGAGCACCTCGGACAGCGAGGACACGGCCTCATCGGCCAGAGAAACACGATTCAGCACCGAGGCCAATCTGCGTGCCAGTACCCGAGAATTTCGCACGGCCAGGTCGAGATAGTGGATGCAGTGGTCAAGGGTGTCGATTTCCTGCCGATGTCGCCGGTGCAAAGGTGAGGCGTGGGAAATTTCCTTGGATGCTTTCAACCCCGTTCGCACGGAATCCACCAACGGCTGCGTTTGCCGTCCCCTCACGAGGGCGTGCCAGGCCAACCGGGAATCATAATCGGACACGGCCCGGGAGCACTCGCTCAGCAACTCGGAGTACTCGGTGATGAGTTTCCGTACGTCCTCCCGAGGCTCGCGGCGTGGATCCTCCGGGATGAAATAGGCCAGGAGCAGCGCGCAGACGCAACCCACCACGGCGTCCAGGGAGCGGGCAAAGACACCGTCCTGCGACGGAGGCAGCAACACGACTAACACGGACTGCAGGCCCATTTGCGTGGTGAATATGGCGCCGTTGTCCAAGAAACGAGCCAGCATGAGTGAGATCAGCAGCACCACGGCGGCCTGCCATTCCCCGTGGCCCAGCACATGGATCAAAAAGTCCCCCACCACGATGCCCAGGGTGCAGCCGATGGACACCTCGAGGACCCGCCGATAGCGCAGACCGCCCTTTGCGTACCCCAGCGAAACCAAGGCGGCAGTGGCCGCAAAGATGGGCCCCTCGTGGCCGAAAAGCCGTTCCGCGATCATGAACGCACCCACTGCGGCCACGGTCATCTGAACGGCTTGGAACAACCCCCTGAGCATACGGTTCCAGCCGGCCTTGGAACGTCGACTCAGCACCGAGGGAACATGAGCAAGCCGGGATCTGGGGTGTTTCGCCTCGCTCGATGCCATGGCACCATCTTAGGCAGCGGCCGCAGAATTCCGACGACGCGGTCAGGCTCCGCGAGATTTCGCCCCCCAACCATGTGCAATAACTCACAATGACCGGCAAAGCCGCACGTGACACGCGAAATGACCGCCCTGACACGTCACCTGTTTACCCTTCGTTCACCTTCTCGGAGATCGCTGTCCATATCCACTGCCTACCGTCACGGGTGTACCACTACGGATTCTCGGTTCCGTAGCGGAAGTTGCGGCCGGGGTCCGGTCGCATTGCGATCCACCGGCACCGCCGGAACATTCCATGAAGGGGTAACACTGTGAAGGCTTCCTACTTCGGCCGTTCAGCCGCCGTTCTCGCCATTGGCGCCCTCGCCCTGACCGCTTGCGGCTCGGACAACCCGACCGGCAGCGAAGGCGGCGAGTCCAGTGGTGGCGGCGAGTCCAGCGTCTCCGGCACCCTGACCGGCATTGGCGCGTCGTCGCAACAGGCTGCCATGACCGCGTGGCAGAACGGTTTCCAGTCCGCCAACAATGGCGCCACCGTTCAGTACTCCCCGGACGGCTCCGGCGCGGGCCGCACCGCCTTCCTCGCGGGCGGCGCCCAGTTCGCCGGCTCCGACGCCTACATGAGCGACGAGGAGAACGAGGAATCCAAGGAGCAGTGCGGCTCCGACGGCGCCCTGAACCTGCCCGTGTACATCTCCCCGATCGCCGTGGCCTTCAACCTGCCCGGCGTGGACAGCTTGAAGCTGGACGCCCCCACCATTGCCAAGATCTTCAAGGGCGAGATCAACACCTGGAACGCTCCCGAGATCGCCGAGCAGAACCCGGACGCTGACCTCCCCGACACCCGCATCACCGTGGTGCACCGCAACGACGACTCGGGCACCACCGAGAACTTCACCGAGTACCTCAACGTTGCGGCTCCCGAGGAGTGGACCAACGAGCCGGATCAGGCATGGCCCTCCGAGTACGCCGCCGAGAACGACAAGGGCACCTCCGGCGTGGTGAACACCACCCAGGGCACCGAGGGCACCATCACCTACGCGGACGCCTCCGCCGTGGGTGACCTGGGCACCGTGGAGATCAAGGTGGGCGAGGAATACGTTGCCCACTCCCCGGAAGCAGCAGCCAAGGCCGTGGAGGTCTCCAAGCAGGTCGAGGGCCGTAGCGAACACGACATGGCCATCGAGCTCGAGCGTGACACCACCGAGGCCGGCGCCTACCCGCTCGTGCTGATCTCCTACCACGTGGTGTGCTCCCAGTACGATTCCCAGGAGACGGCCGACTTGGTGAAGGCCTTCGAGTCCTACGTGATTTCGGAGGACGGTCAGAAGACCGCGTCCGATTCCGCGGGATCCGCACCGTTGTCAGAGACCCTGCGCGAGCAGGCCACCGCAGCAGTTGACTCCATCACGGTTCAGGGCTGACCTGACCACCTGACGCGCACCAGCGGCGTCGGCGCGTGACACGCGTCGACGCCGTCTGCGCGCGAATCGCCCGGGGCCCCTTCCTGCCGATCAGCAATGGTAGGTTGCCCAGGCACCAGAAATGACCATGATCTGAAGGGACTCTGTACATGTCCACCACAGCGAGCGCACACAAGCCGGGGACCACGAACTCCGCGGCCGGTCGCGCCGGCGACTCGATTTTCTCAGGGTTGAGTCTCGCAGCGGGCATCTTGATTTTCGCCGTGCTCGCGGCCGTGGCGCTGTTCCTGCTGATGCAGGCGCTGCCCACGTTCGCGGCGCCGGCGGACGAGATCACCGGCGGAGAAGGTTTCTTCGCGTACATCTGGCCCCTCGTGATCGGCACGCTGATCGCATCGATCATTGCGCTGCTGATCGCCACGCCCATTGGCATCCTGGTGGCCCTGTACATCTCGCATTACGCGCCGGCCAGAATTTCCAAGTCCGTCGGTTACGTGATCGACCTGCTCGCCGCGATTCCTTCCGTGATTTACGGTGCGTGGGGTGCCACGGTGTTGGCCCCGGCTCTGGTTCCGTTCTACAACTGGCTGGCCAACAACCTGGGGTTCATCCCGATCTTTGAAGGCCCCGCGTCCCAGACCGGTAAGACCATGCTGACCGCCGGCATTGTGCTGGCCATCATGATCCTTCCCATCATCACCGCGATGTCGCGCGAGATCTTCACCCAGACGCCCAAGCTGCATGAAGAAGCAGCCCTGGCACTGGGTGCGACCCGCTGGGAAATGATCCGGATGTCGGTGTTGCCCTTCGCGCGCCCCGGCATCGTCTCTTCCGTGATGTTGGCCCTCGGCCGCGCCCTGGGTGAAACCATGGCCGTGGCCCTGGTGCTCTCCTCCGGACCCATGATGGCGTCGCTGATCAAGTCCGGTAACCAGACCATCGCGGCGGAAATCGCCTTGAACTTCCCCGAGGCCTACGGCCTGCGGTTGTCCGAGCTGATTGCCGCCGGTCTGGTGCTGTTCCTGATCACCCTGGTGGTGAACATGATCGCTCGCGCCATCATTGCCCGCTACAAGGAATTCTCGGGAGCCAACTGATGTCCACGACCACGACCAAGCCCAGTACCTCTCCCGTGCGCGAGTCCAAGTTGACCCGCGGTCAGCGGCCCACGTGGCTCATCCCCGCGATCGGTGGGGGAGCCATTGTGGTGGGTGCTGCGATTTCCGCGCTCATCGGCTTCAACATTGCGACCTGGGCCATTTTCGCCGCCCTCGTGTTCTTGATCGTGGGCCCGCTGCTGGTCGGCGCGATCGAGGGATCACGCGCCGGTGCGGACTCACTCATGACCTTCCTGGTCTACACCGCGTTCATCCTGGCCGTGATTCCGCTGATCTCGGTGATTTGGACCGTGCTGGCCAATGGCATTCCCGGCCTGACATCCAACCTGTTGTTCACCTCGATGAACGGCGTGACCGGCGCCCAGGACAACTTTGCCGAAGGACCCGGAGACGTTGTGGGTGGTGCCTACCACGCCATTGTGGGCACGATCTCCATCACCTTCTGGGCCACGTTGATGTCGGTGCCGATCGGGCTGTTGACCGCCATTTACCTGGTGGAGTACTCCAACAACGGGTGGTTGGGTAAGGCCATCACGTTCTTCGTGGACGTGATGACCGGTATTCCCTCCATTGTGGCCGGCCTGTTCGCCGCGGCATTGTTCGGTATGATGTTCGGTCCGTCCACCCGTACCGGCTTTGTGGCCGCGGTCGCCCTGACCGTGCTCATGATCCCCACGGTCGTGAAGAACACCGAGGAAATGCTGCGCATCGTGCCCAACGAGTTGCGTGAGGCCTCCTACGCCCTGGGCGTGCGCAAGTGGCGCACCATCCTGAAGGTGGTCATCCCCACCGCGATCTCCGGTATCGCCTCCGGCGTTACGCTGGCCATTGCGCGCGTGATCGGTGAGACCGCTCCGCTGCTGGTGACCGCGGGCTTCGCAACGGCCATCAACTGGAACTCGTTCTCCGGCTGGATGACCACGCTGCCCACGTACATCTACTACCAGATCATGACACCCACCTCGCCCACCAACCCCGACCCCTCGCTGCAGCGTGCCTGGGCCGCGGCATTGATCCTGATCGCGATCGTGATGCTGCTCAACCTTCTCGCCCGGCTGATCGCCAAGGCCTTCGCTCCCAAGACGGCCGGCCGCTAAGCACCTATCGAGTCACGAGTTCTAAGGAATCCACACCATGTCGAAACGAATCGACGTTGAAGACCTGAACGTTTACTACGGCGACTTCCTGGCCGTCGAAGACGTGAACATCAACATTGAAGCGCGGTCCGTGACCGCTTTCATCGGCCCTTCGGGTTGCGGTAAGTCAACGTTCCTGCGCACGCTCAACCGCATGCACGAGGTGATCCCGGGTGCGTACGCCAAGGGTAAGGTGCTGCTGGACGGTGACGACCTGTACGGCAAGGGCGTGGACCCGGTGACGGTGCGCTCCATGATCGGTATGGTCTTCCAGCGGCCTAACCCGTTCCCCACCATGTCCATCCGGGACAACGTGCTGGCGGGCGTGAAGCTCAACAACAAGCGCATTTCGTCCGCGGCGGCTGACGAGCTCGTGGAGTCGTCCCTGCGCGGCGCCAACCTCTGGAAAGAGGTCAAGGATCGTCTGAGCAAGCCCGGTTCGGGGCTGTCCGGTGGTCAGCAGCAGCGCTTGTGCATTGCACGCGCCATTGCCGTGAAACCGGACGTGATCCTCATGGATGAGCCCTGCTCCGCCCTGGACCCGATCTCCACCCTGGCCATCGAGGATCTCATCAACGAGCTCAAGGCCGATTACACCGTGGTGATCGTGACCCACAACATGCAGCAGGCATCGCGTGTGTCCGACCGCACCGCGTTCTTCAACATCGAGGGCACCGGAAAGCCGGGCAAGCTCATCGAGTACGCGCCCACCACGGAGATCTTCAACAACCCGCAGCAGAAGGACACCGAGGACTACGTGTCCGGCCGGTTCGGCTGATCCCTCGCATCTACAACGCATCTCCCACGACGACGTCGCGCGCTCCCGGGCGCGCGACGTCGTCGTGGATTCAGGCCCCGAGCTGCAGCAGGGGCGATGCGGCGAGGAAAAGGGTGCCTGCGACCACGGCGCAGACGGGAACCGTCACGGCCCACGTGGTCAGAACCTGAACCAGGGTGCGGTGGTAGACGGTGCGGAACCGTTGGAGCGTCCCGGCACCCAGAATGGCGGCGGTGCTGGTCTGGGACGTGGACATGGGGAACGAGGCCAGGAAGCCGCCGATGAACAACAAGGAGCCGGCGACCGTCTGGGCCACCGCGCCGCGTAACGGATCCAGGTTCACCACTCGTGAGGACAGGGTGTAGGCGATGCGCCAGCCACCCAGCAGCGTTCCCGCGCCCAAGCACAGGCCCACGAGCACCGAGATCCACCACGGGATACCGGAAATGGGAATGACCAGCCCGTGGCACATGAGCAGGACCACGAACACCCAAATGGCACGCCGGCCGTGTTGGATGCCATGGCCGAAGTGGATGGCGGCCGCGCCCGTGGCCTGAACAACGGCGGATCGGCGTTTGACGACACCCGGGGCTTGATGTCGGACGAGGTACACGGCCACGAAGACCAGCACCTGCGCAAGGATGAACGCGATGGCCGGGGCCACGATGATGGGCAGCACCAATTGCCAGACCGTGTCCCCGTGGACCGCCAGATCGGGGGCCAGGCCCACCGCGTAGGCGCCCGCGAGCGAACCAATGATGCCGCCGCTCATGGCCGCCGTGGACGACGCGGGCATGGCCCACCACCACGTGAGCAGGTCCCACGCCACGGCCGTGACCAGGGTGCAGATGATGACCACGGTTCCCACGGTGCTGATGGGAACGGGGATGTCGAACGGGATGAGCTGGGTGAGGACGAGCCCCACGGTGAGGGCACCGAGTACGTTGAAGACGGCACCCATTCCCACGGCCACGCGCGGGGTGAGCGCGTTGAAGCGGACGGGTAGCGCGTTCGCGTTGGAGGCGTCATGGAACCCGTTGACCACGGTGAAGGCGATGGCCAGGAGGAATCCAATGGCCAGGAGGAGCTCAGCCATGGGATATCAGGATTCCGAGACGAGCACTCGGCCGACCTCGGCGGAGACATGACCCAGGGCACGGGAAGCATCCAGCAGTCTGTCCGCGGCGTCCATGCGACGGATTGCGTGGGGTGCCTTGTGTTTGTCCAGCAGGGACGCGCGGTAGGTCCGGTGGGTCCGCTCCGACTGGCGGGACAACCGGATCATCTCGAACCAGTAGTCGTCCAACTCGTCCAGGGTGGCCAACCGGCCCATTGCCTTGGAGGTCATTTCGGACATCAACCGGATCACGTTCAATTGTTCTGTGGCGTGAGACGTGGGGCGATCGATCTTGTACAGCTGCTGGGTTTCAGCACACGCTACGAGGGCCTCCACGGATTTCAGGATCCACTGGCCCAGGATGTACAGGTCCTGGCGGGGGATGGGAACCACGTAGGAGGAGCGCGTGGTGGTCATCAGGGAGAAATACAGGTTGCTGCATTCGTCCTCGGTGTCCAGCAGGGCCTGCAGTGTTTCACCGGTGCGGTCGTCGGCGGCGCTGAGGTGTTCGGCCAAGAGGTCCACGGAGGTGGTGACGCACTGGGACATGTGAACCAGGAGCTCAATTACCTGTTCGTCCTCCGGGAAGATCCGAAAGGCCATACCCCGCCCGTCCTTAGGTGTAATCCGCGTGAATTTTCGACCTCACTGTACCCGCCTGAGGTAAACGTCATGGTCGCAGGCTGACTCGCTCGCCCAAGCAGGGGGGAGGGGCGAGATTTCGGGGATTAACAGGGGGTGCCGGACCGGGAGCGCCTCTCGGCGGAAGGCCGCTCGTAGCGGCTTAATGATGGAGCCCGGGGCTGCCACGGCCCGACACCTATCCACCATGCTAAACCCTGTGCGGGGGGCTAATCCAATACCCCGGCGCGCCACGCCTTGGCTGCCGCGTCGAGTTCGTTCGCGGTCCGGGAGAGTCTGGGGATGCGATGATCGGCGCGCCGGACTGTCAAGCTGGGGATGTCCTGCGTGCGTTCCTGGCCCAGTGCAATCACCCGACAGAACGCCGCGAAACGTTCCAGGGCGACGTCGAACTCGCCGTTGAAAGCACCCGACAGGATGGTGTCCGCGACCTGGCAGATCTCCTCGGCGCCGGGCGGATCGGCTACTCCCGCGACCACGTTGGAGACCTGCGCCGTGCCCTTGCCCGCGGCGAACCAGCGGCCCATTCGGTGGGGGTCCGTGCGGGCCGCCGCGCGCAGGGCGTACAGCCGCCACAGTGCGCCGGGGAGCGAGACGGCAGGCGCCTGGGCCCAGAGCTCGGCTATGCCCTCCAGGCCTTGTTCGTCCGTGAGCTGGACCAGTCGCTGGTGCACTTCAGGGTCGTCCGCCTCGCGGCCCCGGGACACCAGTGCGTGGGCCGCCAAGTGCGCTGCTTCGGAAACGCGCGCGGGGTCAATCCCGCCCTCGTGGGCGTCGAACTGCTCCGGTGAGAATTTCACGGGCGAATGGTGCAGGCGCGGTTCATTCATGAGCCCAGCCTACGCGCGTGATCAGTCCGTGGTGTGGGTTTCCCCGGCCTGCTGGCGCCAGCGTTCCTCAATGCGGCGCATGGCGTGTGTCGAGACGGCCCGCCACCACCGCAGGGCGAGCTCCGGGTGGGTTTTCTCGATCTCGACCACGGCCTCGGGCGGCAACCGGCGGGCGGCCACGTCCGTGAGGGTGGTGAAGCTGACCATGTGTCGGGAGTCCGTTCCCAGGGCCACCTCGCCAAAGCTCATGCCGGGGCCCACGACCTCCAATTCCACTCGTTCCCCGGTGGGGGAGCGGCGGGTGATTTCCACATTGCCCGAAATCACCATGTACACGCCTTCAAACCGTTGCCCGGCTCGCAGCACCGTGGTTCGGGCGGGCCACTCCACGTGCACGGTCCTGGAACGAATCTCCTCGACGTCCGCCTCGGACAGCGAGCTCAGCAGGTCCGAGCGGGTCGAATGCACTTTGTCCGGCATGCATTCGGGACCGCCGAACTTGTCCAGGATTTGATCCTCCGCCCAGGTCAGGGCCTCGGCGCGCGTGGGGAACACGGTGACGGGGTGCTCCAGGTCCTGCGTATGTTCCGAGCCCTTCTCGGCAATGATGCTCAGGTGGCGTCCGGCCTGCTCCAGCTGTTCCGATGTGCGGCCCAGCAGCGGCATGACGTACCGGGCCAGGTCATCCACCGGCCGAATATCCACCAGCACGTACGCGCATTCGCGGGCGGCCTCACGAACGGTGCGAATGGCAGTTTCCGCGCCGGCAAAACGCAGGTCCCCCTGTAACTCAATGATCCGCACATCTTCGCCGTGTTCCTCGAGCACCTCGGTGGCGGCCTCGTTGCGGCGCATCAACGACGGCGCCTCGGACAGGTAGTACTCGGAGCGCACGGTCGAGTGGCCGTTGCGTTCGGTCCGGGCGAAGTGCAGGTCCAGATCCTCGGTCAGCCGTTCGCATGCTGCCACGCCGCGCACAGAATTGCCGTGTTGATCGAGCGGAGGGGAGAAGACTGCCACGGCCAGCTGACCCGGTAGCACCGCAAGAATGCCACCTGACACACCCGATTTGGCCGGTAGCCCCACCTGCAGGGCCCAGCGCCCGGCGTCGTCGTACATACCGCACGTGTTCATCACGGAGAGGACGTCCGAGATCACCTGGGTGCCCAGTACGCGTTCATCGGTCAGGGGGTTGCTGCCCCCCGCCGCGAGCGTGGCGCCCATGCGTGCCAGATCCACGCAATTGAGCATCACCGAGCACTGCGCGAAGTAATCCTCGAGAGCCTCCCTGGGGTCACCTTCGATGATGTCGCGGGATGACAGCAGCCACCCGAGGGCGCGATTGCGATCACCGGCGCGGTGTTCCTGAGCTTGAATGGACTTGTTGTAACGCAGCTGTCGCCCGGCCAGACGGGAGTACAGGCGCAGAATACGATCCCGGCGCGTGCCGTGGGACGTGTTCTTGACCAGTGACGTGGCCGCGATCGCACCCGCGTTGATCATGGGGTTGGCGGGGCGGCCCGTTTCGGGTTGCAGGGAGATCTCGTTGAACGCGTCACCGCTGGGCTCCACATCGATCTTCTCGAAAACACCGTCCATGCCCCGATCCACCAGCGCCTGCGCGTAGGTGAATGCCTTGGAAATGGACTGGATGCAGAATTCCTGTTTGGAATCACCGGCCTGGTAGATGGCTCCGTCCACGGTGGCCACGGCAATGCCCAGAATGTTCGGGTCGGCATTGGCGAGAGCCGGAATCGAGTCGTTGACGGCGCCGCCCTCGACCTCGCGAAGGTCCTCCACCACTCGTTGCAGGTACTCGGTAATGACGGAAGGACCCAACTTGGTTTTGGTGACGGTGCTCATGAAGTGCGTACCTCTTGCGGGACCTCGGGTGACCCGGACAGCACACGGATCACCACGGACGAACAAATGGATTGGGTCAGCAAAATCCCCACCAGCACCGCCAGCTGCAGCATGGCCGCTTGGGCGGGGGATGCGCCCCCCAACAAGGCTCCCACAAATGCGCCGGGTAAGGTGACCAGGCCGGTGGCCCGCGTCTGGTCGATGTTGGGGATCAGGGATTCCTTCATGGATTCCTGGGCCACGGCCTGGTACGCGACTCGTGAGGTGGCGCCCAGGGACAGCCAGGCCTCGATCTCGCCCCGCCGCGCCACGGTGGAACGTTCGAAGTTCCGACCGGTCAGGGTGGCCGCGCTCATCGTATTGCCGATGACGATGCCCGCGACGGCCACCACGTTGGTGACCTCGAACTCCACCAAACGCATTCCGAAAATGAGCCCAATGGTGACGAGAGCACCGGTGAAAACCCCGGTGACCACAGCTTGGCGCGCACCGGGAATCCCTCGCAAACGGCTGAACGACGTCCATGAGGCGGTGGTGAGCATGAGCGCCACGAAGGCCAGCACCAACCACGGCACCGCCAAGACGCCGCGCAAGATCAACGCAATGACGGCGAGCTGAACGGCTGCCCGGATCACCGCCACGAGTGGCTGCATTCCGAGCCTGACCCCCGCGTGTCGCTGCACCACGATGGCCAGAACCGTCATGGCCGCAAGACCCGCCGCAAACCACCACATATTGCCCACCCAGCCAGGGTAGCCACGCAGCAACCCACGCCAACACGCATGACCTCGGGCAGTGCGGTGGCGCCGAAAGTGGAAAAGTACGGCGCCTGCGGTAGAGTAGCGGTGCTCCGTTTGCGGTTCGCCGTTGCGGGGCACGCGCCTTTAGCTCAGTTGGTAGAGCAGTGGACTTTTAATCCATGGGTCGTGGGTTCGAGCCCCACAGGGCGCACTCATGCGCAAGGCCCGTAGATCGCCGGAATACCGGGGTTTACGGGCCTTTTTCATGCCCACCTAGGCCGCGTTTGCCCACATTTTGCCCACACCTGAGGCTGAAACAGCTTGATCGAGAGCCGCACCCACGGCGTCCAAATCGTCGTCGAACAGGTCCGCGTACACGTCCAACGTCATGGCCGCTGAAGCGTGGCCCAACATGCGTTGAACCGCTTTCACATTCGCCCCGGCCGAGACCGCGAGAGACGCCGCGGTGTGCCGCAGATCGTGCAACGTCATGTAGTCCAGCTCGGCGCGTTTGAGCGCGGACGTGAACCACGAGTGTTTGTTGCTTGTGAGCGCGGTCGCTGCTGGGCCTTTCAAGCTGGGCCGCTTGATGAACCCGCCCGTGCTGCTCGGAAACAGGATCTCATCCGGGCCTTTCCCTGCTGCTTGTTGGGCCACCAGCGGGACCATGAACGCGGGTAGCGGCACCGAGCGGCGTTTGTGACTTTTCGGGGTGCCGACCTCCACACGTGAACCGACCTCCACGGCGTTGCGTTCCACGTGCAGCCGGCGGCGGGTAAGGTCCGCGTCCTTCACTCGTAGGCCGGCCATTTCACCCCACCGCAGCCCGGTGTACCCGAGCACGAGAATCAACGTCCGGTGGACCCCAGCGGCGTCCGCGAGAGAGTGGAGCTGCTCGTGTGAGAGGTAGATGTGTTCCTTGCGGCGTTTACGTGGCAGCGGGACACCCTCGGCCGGGTTCGACAAGATCCGCCGGTCACGCACCGCGCCGGCGAGGATCGACAACAGCACACCGTGAGCACGCAGCACCGTCGTGGCCGATTTGCCCGCAGAAAGCTCACTCACCCACGTCTCGACGTCGGAAAACCGCACCGCGGACACCAGGGTTTGGCCCCAGCGCGGTTCAACGTGAATCCGCCACGCTGACTCGGTGGTGCGGAACGTGGACGGTTTGAGGTTGGTGCGGTTCTTGAGCCACACGGTGCCGAGCTCGCCGACGGTCACCCGTGAGTCGGCCGGGTCGATGTACTCGCCGCGATCTTTTGAGACTTCCACGGTGCGGGCGAACCGCTCAGCGTCACGTTTCGTGGTGAACCCGCGCTTGTCTGTTTGCCGGCGGTCCGGTGTCCGGTAGCGCACCCGGTATCGCCGGCCGGATCTCGTTTCGTACGCCTCAATCGTCGCCATGACGATCCTTGATGTATTTGCCGAGTTCGGCAATAAGCGAGCGGGTGACGTGGCCCCGAGCTTGAGGTGTGCTATCCGCGCTCACGAGTGAGTCACGCCGTTCCGTCAACGATTGACCCCACAGTGATTGAGCCGCGACCTCGACCACCAGCCGGGGCACGTCGAGTGATTTCGCTGCCTTGTCCTCGGCCGCCCCGATGGTCGCAATGGCGGTGCGCTCTAGTAGCTCCCAATCATCGAGCCCGAGGTAATCGAACGCCTGATTGACGTGGTCCAGTCGCGCGTATAGGCGTTCCCGTGCATCGTGGCGGTTCTTGCCGTTCGGGTAGATGTGCACCTGCCCACCAGACAGCGCACGGTGAAGATCCTCCCCAGGGATGTGGAACGTGTCTGTGACCTCCACGGAATCCGCGCCGGCGAGCAGATCCGCCAGCGCCACCCCTGGCCCGTCATTGAGTACCTGGGCCAGTACCAGCATCTCGGCGAGGCTGACGGGTTTGCGCCCGTTCTCAAGGTCCGACACCCGCGAGGTGGCCCAATTTAGGCCGCGCTTACGCGCTCGCCGGCCGAGTTCCTCCGCAGTCATGCCTTGGGCCTTGCGCAGTTGTTGAACGTTCCGGCCAATCACGGCACGCATCGGTTCGGGTTGATTCATGGCCTCAGGGTACAGGAAATCTAGTTACTTGACAGGAGGCAGAATTACAGTCCATTCTTGAGACACACAGAAATTTATAACCCTGAAAGGTTGAAACCAATGACTGACAAGCTGCTGACCCCCGTGGAACTGGCCGAGTACCTCCACACCACGGTAGGCAACCTCGCGCAACTGCGATTCCAAGGCAGGGGACCGGCTTTCACCAAGGCCGGGCGCCGTGTCCTTTACCGCGAATCCGACGTTCAAGCGTGGCTCGACGAGAACACGCGAACTCAGACCGGCTCGGCCGCGTGACCCGGACCCGCTGCACCGCAAACAGAAAGAGCGGCGCAGGAGACCCGTAGGAACCTGCGCCGCTCTATCAACCAAACCAGCCCGCGCCCCACACGCGGACAAAACACCAGAAAGCAGAACCAGTGATGTATCAACAGTCTACCGCCCAAAACGACCGGGGTGGGGCCGGTTTCATGGGCCACAACCCCGCCCAACAGCGCCTACTCATGGCCGCACGAGGCTGGCACCTGTTCCCACTCCGACCCGGCGACAAACGCCCGGCCGTGGCGAATTGGGAGCAATGGGCCACCACCGACCCCGCCAAACTGCTCAACTGGCCCGAGGGCGCCGGTGTGGGCATCGCGTGCGGACCGTCCAACCTCGTCGTGATCGACCTCGACTGCCACACGGCCGAGCCGTCGAAACCCGAACACCAGATCTGGACCGAACGCGGCTGCCTCGACGGCGCCGACGTGTTCACCTGGCAATGGCATGAACACACCACCGATGGCTCAAGCTGGGCACACACCTACGTGGTGCTCACACCCTCCGGTGGCGGGCACCTGTACTACCGTGCACCGGCCCAGCAGATCCGCAACAGCGCCAGCGGGCGCCTCGGCTGGCAAGTGGACGTACGCGCCCAAGGCGGGTACGTCGTCGCACCCGGCACCACCCTCCCCGCTGGCACTTACACGCCCCTGTGGGAACCCGCAACGCTGCCCGTGCTGCCCGAATGGATCACCGCCACACTCACCGCGCCCAAGGCCGCACCGCAGCGGCCCGCCCGACGTGTGCTCGCACTCCCGTCACAGGCCGGGAAACGCGTCAACGCCCTCGCCCACCAGGTAGCAACCGCAGCAGTGGGCCAACGCAACGACATGCTCAATTGGGCGGTATACCAGCTCGCGAAAGACCGGGCACTCACCCAAGAGCACGCCCAAGTGCTGTTCGACGCCGCCAAAGCCGCAGGACTGGCCGAGGCCGAAGCGATCGCAACGATCCGCTCGGCGGGTAAGGAGCTGGCCGCATCATGAGCATCCACCCGGAACTCACTTACCTGCCGACCAACAACGAGGCGGACCCCGAGGCGTACACGAATTACGTCGCTCAACGTGCCCTCGAATACCGAGCCAGCCGAGACGCTAAAGCCCTGCTCGCCGCCGAAGATGCTGCGCAATTCAGCATCCCCGTGCCCATCCGATTGGATCATTTTTTAGCAACACCAGATGACGAGACCGCGTACCGGGTGGATCGACTATTACCCATCGGTGGACGGGCAATGCTCGCCGCCCAGTACAAGGCCGGTAAAACAACTTTCGTCGGAAATCTCATCCGCTCGCTCGTGGACGGTCACGCTTTCCTCGACGAGTTCCACACCGCCCCAGTCCACGACGTAGTGCTGATCGACAACGAACTAGACGAGCGGACAGTCCGCCGATGGATGCGTGCGCAAGGTATCCAGAACGAAAACCGGGTGAGGGTTGTCCCTATCAGGGGGAAAGTGGGCACCCTCGACCTGCTCAACGAGACAATCCGAGCGCAATGGGCCGAACAGCTCCGCGGGGCAGACATCATCATCCTCGACTGCTTGCGCCCGGTACTGGACGCGCTCGGCCTAGACGAGAACCATGACGCTGGCCGCTTCCTCGTCGCGTTCGATGCGCTCGTGAGCGAGGCAGGAGCTCAGGAAGCTGTGCTCGTGCACCACATGGGGCACTCGGGCGAACGTTCCCGCGGCGACTCCCGAATCCTCGACTGGCCCGATGCCACGTGGAAGCTCGTTCGCGAGGCGACCGAAGATCCATCCTCGCCTCGTTATTTCTCCGCGTTCGGCAGAGACGTGGACCACCCAGAAACCGCCCTGTGCTACGACGACGCCACGCGACGCCTCACCCTTGGCACTGGATCCAGGAAAGAGGCCGGTGCAAGCGAGGCGCTCGTGGACGTTCTCGAGCTGCTCGACAAGAACCCCGCGGGATTGTCCGGCCGAGCTATCAAAGACTCGCTCAAGGGCACTGATCGGACCCGTGCGCAGGTTGAGGCAGCAATCAAACTCGGCCGGGAGCGCCGGGAAATCTTCTGCCAGCAAGGGCCAAGGAACTCGACGATCCACGTACGCAACCACCCACCAAAGGCCGCTCAAGAGGGGAGCGAGGCGGGCAAACCCTCATGAGTGTCCCAGTGTCCCGGACTGTCCCGTCAGTGTCCCGGAACGGTGTGGATGAGTGTCCCAGTGTCCCTTAACAGGGACACTCACACACTCCACTCAAAAGAACGCTCGAGTGTCCCAAAAATAGACCCCAAATCGCCACGCCGGTGGCACAACGAAAGGACCAACAATGATCCCGAACACGCAAACCTCGCTCGTGGCCCGCTTTCGACTCGAGCATGACGATGATGGGCCAAACGAAACCGAGCTGCACCGAGTTGTCGCATGGGACGACGACGGGCAACCGGTGATCCTCAGCGAAACCTGTGAGCGACTCCTGACCTGTGAGCTGCATGCGCACCGAGCATCGCACGACGGGTGCACCGTCGTATTCGTCGGCGTCATAGACCTGCAGCGTCCACGCTTTGAGGGCCACCCGCGGCGCGACGACGAGGGGCAGGTGTTCAGCGATGGTGCAGCGCGTTTCATCTAAGCGCGCACGGCTGGCCTACCAGCAGTTCATGCGCCACCTCGCCGCGTACCTGGACTGTCCCGAGCAGATCCCATGCCTAGGCCGGAACCGCGACGACTGGACCAACGACCAGGACCAACACGCAATAGCCCGAGCCGTGGCCGGGTGCCGCACCTGCCCGCTGCTGACCGAGTGCCGACAGTACGCGAAAGCATCCCTCGAACCGGCCGGTGTGTGGGGTGCCGTCCCCGCCCACGTTCGCCGGCCGATTGTCGCCAAGCTCGACGCAGCCTGACCCGCCCAACAACCCAACCAGAAAGTTAGGAACCCTAATCATGACTATCCACACCGGACCGAACGAAGATCCGAAGTACCCGCCGTACCACCCGACGTTGGTCGCCCACCGTGACGCGTACAAGCTCGCACGGGCACATCTGACCCGAGACCAGGAAGCAATTACGGCAATCCTGTCTCACCCGATCTACACGAACGACCCCGACGCCACCGCGCGGCTCATCCTCGCACTGACCCGACACCTGGCCGACGCGCTCACCAGCCTCGGCATGGACAACGCCGCGGACCCGGTGAACCTGCTGGATCTCGCGCTGACCGAGGTTGATATGGTCCCGTTCCGCACCGACCTCGACGCACCCGGTGAGGACGGCTGAAACCCGTATACTGGAACCACACCTTTTAGGTGCGTCGAGAAACGTGTGCGAGCTCCGAACGAGAACACTCAGCCTGAATCACTGAGAGTTAAGTTCGGGGCTCGCGCTCACTCGACAAGGCAGCCAGGGCGCCGCCGGCAAGCTCCGCAACGAGGAACCTTCTGAGGTCAAGTCGCGTCGAGCGTGGCCCGCGAGCACATAGCCCCCGCTAGTCCAATCACAGAAACCCCGTGGCCACGCTCGTGGCCACGCTCAAGATTGGATCAAAGACAATGCGCACAACGCAGCAAATCCTCCCCGAACTCCGCTCGCTCTACGCCGTCGTCAAAGCCGGCAACGCAACCGAAGCTCAGGTGAACAAGCTCCGCGAACTCACCACCGAAGCTCAGTCCGCGAAAGCAGCCGAAGCGACCGAGGGTGACCGTATCCTCACCGCACTCGCCAAGGGCGCCGCACCCGGTTTCGACGCCAGTGACCACCAAAGCGCCTACCAGCCCGAAGCGAAACGGCTCACCCGTGTCGGGCTGGCACGCACCGCCCGCACCCTGGCCGAGAACCTTAAGCACGGCGCCCAGGAACAAAAAGCAGCCGTGTCGATGGGCCAGTACACGGCACCTATCCAGCTCACCGAACCCGCCACGATGGGCGCACCCCCGCAGGGTTTCGTCGAAGCACTCGGAACCAACGTGTTCGACGATAAGTTCTTCTCGTTCCTGCGACAGACCACCCGCGAACTCAACGCCGGTGTGGTCCCTGAGGGCCAGCTCAAGCCCACCTCGAAGATCGGCCTGACCCGCGTGCAGGGCGAAACCCAGGTGCTCGCACACATCTCCGAGCCCGTACCTGAACAGCTGCTCGCCGACGTGAGTTCTGTATCGACCGTGATTGGTTACGAGCTGCTCTACGGGCTGTACTCCGCGCTGGAACGACAGGTGCTCTACGGCACCGGCACCGACGAACTCCACGGTGTGCTCACCCAGGAAGGCGTGCAGCTCATCACCACCGGCGCCCGCCCGGTAGACCGTATCCGCGCAGCGCTCACCCGGCTACAGATGCAGGGATACACCGGCGGCATCGTCGCCCTGAACCCGGCCGATTGGGAAGCGATCGAGGTATCGACCAGCAACGGCAGCGGTGAATACGTGCTCGGCGGGCCCGTGGACTCCGCAGCACAGAAACTGTGGGGCACCCAGGTTGTGCTCACCACCTCGATCAACGTTGGTGAGGCTGTCGTGTTGGACCCGTCACAGTTAGGCATCGCGTCCACCGGCGGTATCAACCTCCACGTTGGTCAGCCCGGTGACACGTTCAACCGCAACCAAGTGGTGTTCCGTTGCGAGGGCCGGTTCGAGACGATGCTCAAGCAGCCCGCCGCGGTCGTGCGAGTCACCCTCGGCGACGCCGCACCCGCAGCCTAACCAGCCGCAACCCGTGTGAGGCCAGTACCCGATAACCCAGGGTGCTGGCCTCACACGTACCCGAACCGAGGGGTGCGCCACTGTGCGCCGTTCTCCCGCATCGGGATAACCCGGTGGTGTTGGTAGATGGTCCGGGGTGCAGTAGGCCCGGAGCGTGCAGCCGGTAGCCGGTGGGGGTACTTGCACGAGGGGTAGGAGGGTAAAAATGTTCAGCGTCGATTCCGTGGCTGACTACCCTCCGATGAGTGGTCCGCGCGCGGCAAGAGGTGTACCCCATCGCGCGCGTGCGCGCGATTGTACCAATTGATGTGCCAGTCGCTCATGTCGGCTGGGTGCCGCGCCGAATCTCTCCCCGGCGAGATTGTTTTACTTGCGGCCGCCTCGAGTCCGCTGGGGAGAGGAAAGGTGCTCACGGACGGCTTGAGCAAACGTCTCAGAGTTGTTGTCGAAGTAATCGAAGGACTTGTTCTTAGGCAGTTCCCTCGGTACGCGGTCAGCGAATTGTCTGAGCTTTTCCGCCTGTTCAACGAGTTCGGGTGCCTGTATGCGTAGCTGGATGATTGCCCGGTTCACTCGCTGCTGTGCTGCAGCGATTTGTTCCGCGTCTTTTATCTGGCTCTTGCTGCGAGCTTCGCTGATTATCCGCAATTCTGCAGGCCGCGCGCTCGGTTCCAGTTCCCTTGTGTCGTACTCTTTCGAATCGAAAAATCTGCCAAGATCTCTATTGGATACGTGAGCCGCAAATTTGTCTCGGCAAGCCTCGATTATTTCGATGGCCGCGGCCTGTACATCGTGTCGTCGTTCGCGTTCTCGCTCGAGTTCTACGGATCGCCCGTCACGGTGGAGCCCTGCGAGGTAACCGAGCAGCGCGGTCAAGATGATTCCGGCAATACTTGCGATGATGGTGGCCATACTCAGATAGTGGCATGGGCATCAAGATGACCTGCTGCCAGACGCCTCCGTTTGCCCACATTTTGCCCACACTTGCCCACGAGACACTCTGATTTTTCGTGATGTTGGCTCACTGAAAACCGCGTGTTTCCAGGGTTTGAGGCCCGGACTAGCTATTGTGCGAGAGTTCGAGCCCCACAGGGCGCACCTCTCGTGCAAGGCCCGAACCTTTACCGTTCCGTTTTCAGCGGTCGAGGTTCGGGCCTTTCCCATGCGCGCCTAGGGTGCTCGCGCGGGTTTTTAGCCCATGTTTAAGGATGGAACCTTGTCCGAACGACATGCCCATCACACTCGGATCAAAGCGTTAAGAAGAAGTCCCATCCACAGGTGCGGATGGGACTTCATGATCTCCGAAGAAGACTTGGAAACGTAGCTAGAAGCTCAGGGCCATAGCTTTCTTCATGAGAGATTGGGAGGCGCCTTCAAAATAGTTGGCATGAGTAAATTTGATGGTCTCCAGCGAGTCAGAGCCCACCAGGACCACATCAATCTGCGTCTCGTCCTGGTGTCGTTGCTCCATCGCGGAGTACGCGGTGGTTGCTTTGGCCACATCAGAACCGAAGTCTTCTTGGTGCACTAACTTGCCGTGGGCATGGTCAAACACCAGCAAGAAGTGGTGAATGGGCTGTGCCTTAGCCATAGCTAGATCCTTTCATCGAGGGGCAACTCTTGTTGCACCCCCTGGGCAGCACGAAGAACATATATGGACCTCCGTGCCTCACTTAGAGTCTCACTGTACCTTTTTTGAAGATCATGTGATACGGGCTTCTTCATATCGGTCAAGAAGTAGATATCTGCCACTACGGCGAGGAACTCCTGGACTGGATGGTCACCATCCTGCTTGAAGTTGCGTCCCAAATCTTTGGAAAACCCCTCTGAAGTCTCGGCCCACTCATGCATGGATTGAGTCCTTAACTGCACCTCAACGGGCAGCCCACTGGGTTGCGTCTTGAGGACTATGTGCACTGCCCTGTACCCCGAGATGCGGGGGATTTCCACGTAGTCAAGTACACGGAGTATTTGATTCTGGCGGTGATCCTTGATCGAGGCCTCGAACAGCCTGAGAGATTTCAGGTCATCAAGGACTACGCGGCAGCTACCGATGTCGTGCATCGTGAGGAGATTAAGCGTCGCAACCAGTTGTTGACGTTCACAGTCGGAGAGCTGAAACATGCGCGGTACTGCTCCACTACCCGAAGAGCAAGCTCGTAATCGTGGCGGGGCAAATCTCCACGATGATAGGCGCGAATCCTGGAACCAGCTTTCTTCACTTGCTTGCGCGTGGGTGGCTGGTTCTGCATGTCCCAAGAGTAACCCGCAACGTCCTCGGAATTTTCGGGGGTGACCAAGCCCCGCCGCACTGCAATGAGCGGTTGGAGCGCTGATGGTTTGACGCGGTGCGATGCGGGACTGGGCAAGTGTGATTTTGATGCGCCGATTCGCGGAGCTTGCGCCAATGTCGCGTTAACCAGACCCATTTTTACCCCAGGGCACTCACCAGCGCGGGTAGCGCCCGGCCGGCCGGGGCGCGCCAGGCGTGGTCTGCGCTGGCCGACACCTCCGAGACCCGGGGGTTGATTTCAACAACGGGCACACCGCGGGCACCGGCGAAGTCCGGGATGCTCGCGGCCGGGTACACCAGGCCCGAGGTGCCCACGACCAGCACGAGATCCGCTTCTTGCGCAGCCTCGACCGAGTCCTGGAACGCCTGCTCGGGCAGGGCCTCTCCGAACCACACCACGCCGGGACGAATCAGCCCACCGCACACTGCGCACGAGACCGGGTCGAGGTGCGCCACCGGCTCGACGACGTGCGGGTAGCCGATGTCCGCGGGGGCGCCGCAGTCGGCGCAGCGCAGGGCGAAGAGGTCGCCGTGGACGTGGGCGAGAACCGTGGATCCCGCCCGTTCATGCAGATCGTCGACATTCTGCGTGGAGATCCGCAGATCGATACCGGGGTGAGCCTGCCATTGCGCGAGCGCCAGGTGACCGGGGTGTGGTTCGGCACCGCGCACGAGGGACGTGCGCCACGCGTACCAGGCCCAACACTGGGCGGGGTCTTCCGCCCAGGCCTCCGGGGTGGCTAGTTCCGCCGGGTCAAAACGCTCCCACAGCCCGGTTTGGGCATCGCGGAAGGTGGGAACCCCGGATTCGGCGGACATCCCCGCCCCGGTCAGAACCGTCACCCGCCGTGCCGAGCGGGCGAGGTCGAGAATCTCGGTGGGTACCTGATCGGAGGAGGACATGCTCCTCAGGCTAGGTCATGACCTCATTGCTACCCATGCAGCAGTACGTGATCCTCCCGGTGCACCATGATGGATGCATGCCACCGTCCGCAGCATCGCCGCCACGCAGCATGACACAGCGCGTGAAGCAGAATGTGGCCCGGCTGGAATCGCCGGGTCGGATCCCCGGCGTCGATCTGGCCCGGGGCTTGGCGATCCTGGGCATGTATGTGGCCCACCTGACTGTGGTCACGCCCCTGAAGTGGTCGCGACCCGAGACCTGGCTCGGGGTGGTCGAGGGCAGGTCCGCCATTCTCTTCGCGACCCTCGCCGGTGTGTCCCTGGGGCTCATGGGCTCCAGGATTCGGATGCGAGCCGGCGGGCGGGACGCGGCGCGCAGCTCCATCATGATCCGCGCGGTATTCATCTGGGCCCTCGGTCTGCTTCTGCTCAGCCTTGACGTGCCGGTGTTCGTGGTGCTGCCGGCCTACGGTCTCCTCTTGATGATCGGCGCGTTCATGGTCTCGTGGTCAGCGCGGGCGCTCGCCATCACAGCGGCGCTCACAGCCACTGTCGCGCCATTCGTGGTCACAATGCTCGACAGCGGGGGCCCACCCGAACGGGGAAGCGCTGCGGAACTCGTCTCCGACGTGCTCGGGTGGAATTACCCCTTCGTGTTGTGGCTGGCGTTCGTGGCCGTGGGGATCATCGCGGGGCGGTTGATCCGGCGCGGAATCGGCCCCACGGTGGTTTTGCTCGGGGCCGGGGTGGCACTCTCTGTGCTCGGTTACGCGGCGCTCGGCCCGGTAGGCAACCAAGTGATTGCACGTTACGGGGCAGATCTCCAGGTCGGCTCGGCTCTCTGGGCGCTGTCGGTTTTTCGCGACGCCCCCCACTCTGGTGGGGTGGGGGAGACGTTCGGCTCGGGAGGTTTCGCTCTAGCAACCCTCGCAATGTCCGTCCTCGCGGCGACGACGCCGCTGCGCTGGCTTCTATGGCCGGTGCGGGTGATCGGGTCCATGCCTTTGACGGCATACACGGCGCACCTGCTCGTCTGGGGCATCTGGATCATGGTCACACCGGGAGTGGGCTCCGACATCCACCGGTTGCATGGATTTCTGGCGCTGGACCCGTTCTGGCCGATCACCCTGGGAGTCACGGTGGGCTGTGTTGCCTGGGCATTGATGTGCGGGAAGGGCCCGATGGAGCAGCTCGTTCATGCGGTATCGACCGAAGCGGAGGAACCCGACGGGCCAACTGATGGCAGCAGCCCCGTGCCGGGTAAGGCACGTGGCTTATAGGGTTGCGACGGCACGAGCCAACCGGGCATCCGAGGCGTACAGCGCGGCAACGTCAAAGGTGGACGCCGTGCTCATGATCTCGTCCGCACCGGTGCGCTTCAATAGTTCGCTGATCTCGCTCACGACCTGGTCCTCCGTCCCCGCGATGACGGTCGCCAGCGCCTGGGCCACGTAGCGATCTTGCCGACTCGTGCGCTGGGCGGGGAGCGACGTCGTCGGCAGGAGCGGCGGGAAAGATCCGGTGAGGCGGGATTGGGCCATGGCCCAGGCCTCCGGCACAGCGAGTGCGCGAGCTTCCGAGGGCGACTCGGCCACGAAGATTTCGGCGGAGACAATTAAGTACGGCTCGGCCTGTTGGGAGCTGGGGCGGAACTCGGAGCGGTACGCGTCGAAGGCCTCCGGGCCTGACGTGAGCAACGGCCCACCGACCACCGCGGGCAGACCCAGCTCTGCTGCGATCTGGAGCCCGGTGACGGTGCCCAGTACGAAGAGCGGGATACGGCCGGTATCGGCCGGGCGAATCGTGATGTTGCCCGCACCCGTCAAATACTCACGGACCTCCTCGATGGCCGCCGCGAATTCTCGCGGTCGAGCCTGCAATGTGCCGAGCGCTTCGCGCACGGGTTGGGTGAAGCCCAGGGAGCGACCGAGCCCCAGATCGAAGCGCTCGCCGTGCAGGGCCGTGAGCACCGCGAATTCCTCGGCGACCACGATCGGACGGTGATTGGGCAGCATTACTCCGCCGGACCCCACCCGAATCGTGCTGGTGGCGGCGGCGACCGCCTGGGCGAGTAAGGCCGGGGTCCCCGAGGCGACCCCGGGAACTCCGTGGTGCTCGGACACCCAGAAGCGCCGATACCCGGCCGCCTCAGCGCGCCGAGCGCGTTCCACCGTCTGATGCAAGGCGGCGGAATCGGTGTGTCCCTGGCGGGTGCGGGATCGGTCGAGGAGCGAAAGTGGAATACCCATCACTCACAGAACACGGCCGCGGGGCCACTCATTCCGGGAGCACCGCACGGCGGGTGTTATCGCAGCGTGATGGAGTCCAGCGCCTCCTGAGCCTCCTGGGTGAGGTTCTCGGGAAGGGGCGCGCTCTTGACCGAATCCCCCGCCAGTTGTTGGCCCTCGGGGCTGACCACGTAATGCCCGAAGGTCTTGATCAACTCCAGGGTTTGGGGGTCGCTGTAGCTCGTGCAGAACACATGGTACGAGGCCAGGACCACGGGGTAGGCGCCCTGCACGTCAGGGGTGCGGTCGATGTCCAGTGCAATGTCGTGTTCGCCGGTTCCTTCCACCCGGGAAGAGACTCCCACGGCCGTGGCTGCGGTTTCGGCGGTGACGGGCACGTACTCATTGCCTACCTTCACCCTGGCTTTGCCCAGGGAATCGCCCACGAGGGAGTCGTCCGCGTACGTGATGGCGCCCTCGGTCTGGTTCGTCACGGTGACCACACCGTTGTTGCCCTGGGCGCGCTCGCTGGGGAGCGAATTGGGCCAGCCGCCGCTATGCTCGTCGGTCCATACCTCGGGGGCGGCGGCCTCAAGGTAGTCGGTGAAGTTCTCCGTGGTCCCGGAATCATCGGCGCGGGCGACCGGGGTGATCACGCCGTCAGGCAGGTCCACATTCGGATTCTGGTTCGCGATGGCGGGGTCGTTCCACCGCGTGATCTCGTGCCGGAAGATCTTGGCGATCGTGGGCGCGTCCATGTTCAGTTCCCGGATACCCGGGAGGTTGAAGGCCACGCTGATGGGGGAGATGTAGACGGGAATGTTGATGGCCCCGTCCGGACCGCAGGTGTCCGTGACTTCGGTCTGCTCTTCCTCGTCCATGTACGCGTCCGATCCCGCGAAGTCCGTGCCACCGCCCACGAGTGCTGAGCGACCCGCACCTGAACCGGCTGACAAATATTGCACGCTGGCGTTGGGGTATGTGGATTCGAACCCGGTCCGCCACGTTTGCATGGCCGCGTTCTGAGCCGATGAACCGATGCCTGTGAGGATGCCCGACAGTGAGGTGTCACCCTGTTCGGCGGCCCTGCGTTGTTCCTCACCCAAGGGGTAGTCGGAACCGCAGCCGGTCAATGCCATTCCGGCGGCCAGCGCCAGCGCTCCGATTTTTGCGTAACTCGCTGTCTTTCGAGGGGCGCCTGTTCGGCTCATCTTCATCTCCGCGACATGTTGAGGACAGAAGACCATGGTAGACACGCATGCACCCGAGTCGCGTATCCCGGGCCCCCGCTTACGGGGCGCTCACGCTTGCGTGGGATTCCCTGGGCGGACCGCAGGAGTGACTTTTTCCGTGGGGCTTTTGGGGGACGAACATATGATTGACGTGTCCCCTCTTTGCGCTACGGCGCGCCCGGGCCCAGTAGGTGACACGTCCCCTATAGGCCTCGAAACCATGGTTGACTAGTGCAAATGGACACCCCAAGGTTGAGGACAGCACGTGTGACTCGGTTCAAATCGTGCTGGCCACGGAGCGGAACTCATGCTTACATACTGTTGTTACTTCAAGTACCGGGAAGCAATCAATGGTTGTGGCCAGGGGGGCCATGACCTGTCCTCTCAGGTACGGTGAACGCGTCGAAACGCTGGGGGGCGTGAAAGCGCAATTATTCACCAGGAAGTAACGAACAGAAGTCATTGCGGGGGCTTTGGCTTCATCAGCGGATTGATCCGCACCGGCTCTGCCGGTGGACGCGCCCGCCGGGCTCGTGTTTCTTCGGGGGAAAAAACATGAGCGCGGCGGGCGCCTTCCAATTCAACGGCCCAGGTCTTTCCTCCAGCTGCCTCCGGCCACTCACGTCCCACTTGCTTATGCGTGTCTGATCGCGCTGAGACACTTTCGGCATGAACCAGGCATCGGAGATAACCAACCCGCAGCTGCACGAACAGGCCGTGAACCACCTGCGGGCGCTCACGAACAACCCCGAGGCGGCATTCCACTCCGGCCAGTTCGATGCCATTTCCGCACTGGTTCAAGATCACCGTCGCGCCCTGGTGGTCCAGCGCACCGGCTGGGGCAAGTCTGCTGTGTACTTCATCTCCGCGTTGTTACTGCGCGCGCAGGGGTACGGGCCCACGCTCATCATTTCCCCGCTGCTGGCCCTCATGCGTGACCAAGTGGCGGCGGCGGCCCGGGCAGGGGTCCGGGCTGCGGCCATTTCCTCCGCCAACCCCACGGAATGGGGAGAGATCACTGCTGCCCTGGAACGAGGGGAACTCGATGTCCTGCTGGTCTCGCCCGAGCGCTTGAACAACCCCAGGTTCCGGGACGAGCAGCTCCCGCAGCTGGTGAATCAGCTCGGCCTTCTGGTCGTGGACGAGGCCCACTGCATTTCTGATTGGGGGCATGATTTCCGTCCGGATTATCGCCGGATCAAGGACCTGCTGGGACGGCTTCCCGAGTCGGTGGCCGTCTTGGCCACCACGGCCACGGCCAATGAGCGAGTTATTCAGGATGTCCGAGAACAACTGGGCGTGGGAGCTGGCGATCAGCAAGAAGTGTTCACACTCCGGGGGCCACTGTCGCGGGCGTCGCTTCGGCTGGGTGTGCTGCGGCTACCCTCCACAGCCACCCGGTTGGCATGGCTGATCGAGCACCTGGGTGAGCTGCCGGGCAGCGGCATCATTTATGCGCTGACCATTGGTGCCGCGGAGGACACGGCGCGAGCACTCACGGACGCTGGATACGCGGCGGTGGCTTATACGGGCCGTACTGATGCGGCGGAGCGTGAAGAACTCGAAGCCGCACTCAAAGACAACACCGTGAAGGCGCTCGTGGCCACGTCGGCGTTGGGTATGGGATTCGACAAACCGGACCTGGGGTTTGTGGTCCACCTCGGTGCGCCGTCCTCACCGGTGGCTTACTACCAGCAAGTGGGCCGTGCCGGCCGCGCGACCGACAGTGCTGATGTCCTGCTGCTGCCCGGCGCTGAGGACCGCGAGATCTGGGAATACTTCGCCACCGCGTCCATGCCCACGGAGGAGAAGTCCGGGGCGGTGCTTACGGCGCTGGCCGAGCACGGGGGACCCCTCTCGGTCGCGGCCTTGGAAACCAGGGTCAACATCAAACGCACGCCGTTGGAACTGTTGTTGAAGGTGCTCGCCGTGGATGGTGCGGTGGAACGTGTTTCCGGTGGCTGGCAGTCCACGGGCAGGCCGTGGGAGTACGACGCCCCTCGGTACGACCGTGTCCGCCGCGCGCGCATTGCCGAGCAGCAGGCCATGATGGATTACCAGTTCACCACCGAGTGCCGCATGCAGTTCCTGGCCGAGCAATTGGATGACCGCACGGCCCAGCCGTGCGGTCGTTGCGATGTGTGCGCCGGTGCGTGGTACGCCACCACCGTGCACAAGGAGGCCTCCGCCGCTGCGGACAGCGCCCTGCATCGAGCGGGTGCGCCTGTGGAGCCGCGTGCTCAGTGGCCCACCGGCATGGACCGGCTGGGCATCCAGGTCAAGGGCAAGATTCCCGAGGACGAACGGGCGGACCGGGGCAGGTCTCTGGCTCGTCTCACCGACTTGGGATGGGGGCAGCGGTTGCGGGAGATTTTCCGCACCGACGACAACGGTCAGCCCGTGGACACCACCGTCGACTCATCCCTGGGCCGCGCGTGTGTCGGTGTTCTCGCCCAGTGGGACTGGTCGACCCGCCCCACCGCCGTGGTGGCCATGCCGTCACTGTCGCGGCCCGAACTGGTGACCTCCCTGGCACAGGGGCTGGCCGCGGCGGGGCATCTGCCCTTCCTCGGAACACTGCGGCTCAACCAGGACGTTCCACGCGGAAGCCACGGCGGTAACAGTGCCTACCGACTTGCGGAAGTGTGGGACCGGTTCTCCGTTCCGCCCGAAATTGCGCAGGCCTTGCGGGAGCAACCGCAGCCATCGATCCTGCTGGTGGATGACCTCGTCGACAGCCGCTGGACGCTGACCGTTGCCGCGCGTGAGCTGCGCTTGGCGGGCGCCACCAATGTTCTGCCGTTCGCTCTGGCATCGCAGGGCTGAAGTACGGGAATGTGTCTTATTCTGCTAGTCATGCAGCAACCGTCCGTTCGCCCACTCGTAGACGTCGTCATTCCCGTTCATTCCATCTCGCGGCCGCTCGGTCGCGCTGTGGATTCTGCGCGAGTTGGTGTCCTTCCGCTCTCGGCGGACGAGTATGTCATCACCGTGGTGGCTCATCACCTGTCCACGGCGCAGGTTCGAAACATGCTGACGGAGCAGCAACTGGAACACATCAGAATCATTGAGGCGCCCGCTGAAGGGACGACCGCCGCGGCTCCCAGAACCGCTGGGCTGGACCACACCGATGCCAGGTACATTTGCTTCCTGGACAGTGATGACAGTTATCAGCCCGGAGCGGTGGCTCGCTGGGTCAAGATCGCCGAGAGCCGGCACAGCGACATGGTGATCCCGTGGCTGAAACACAGCAACGGCCGCGTAGACATCACACCCGTCATCCGCCCGGGGCGTACCTCGAACCTGGATCCCATTGCCGACCGGCTTGTGTATCGGGCCTCGGTATTCGGGCTGCAGCGGGTGAAGACCGTCCGCAGGTTAGGAGCGGAATTCGAGTTCGGGACGAGCACCGGCGAGGACCAAGCGTTCGTCATGCGTCTCTACGCGGGCGCGGCCAGGATCGACTATGCCCCCGGGGAACCCACGTATGTCATGCACGCGGACGCCACGGATCGGGTGTCCCGGACTCCGTCGCCCGTTCGAACGCAGCTCGAGTCCGCCCTGCGCATTCTGGACAGGCCGTGGTTCGAGGGCGCCGCGCTTGAATTACGTCGTGCGTTCATCGTCAAGGTGGTGCGTATCAACATGTTTGAGGCCGTTACCTCGCATCTGAAGGCCGGAACGTGGACCCGTGACGAGGCCCAGGGGGCGCGCAAGGTTCTCACTTCTTTGTTGGGCTCCGTTCCGGGCGCCCGCGGTAGTTTTTCCCGGGCTGATGTGCGGGTGATCGACCTGTTGTTGGCCGGCGCTACCGATCAGGGCGCGTTGCGCGCGGCGCTCACCGAGCGACGTCGTTTTGCCAGCCTCGCCGCACTTCTCACGGCCAAACCTATGCACGTGTTGGGCCGCGACGCCCCGTTGCGCTTCATGGCCGCGGCAGCCGCCCAAACAGCCCGGGATCGCTTGGCCAAGCGACGCGGAACGAATTGACGGCAATTATTTCCTGGAGAAGCGCTCGGTGGCCGTACGCAAGCGCGGAGCCAGATCGCGCCAGGACATGGCGCACCAGATCAGTAGGAAGGCCAGCGTCACGCCGATGGTGACCAGAAGCGAGTCGTAGCGGTACGTGAGCCACAGACTCAGCAGCGTCAAGACATAACCGGTCAGGATCCGAATCATCACGCCACCCCAAGGCATCCGGTCGTGAACCCACACAATAATCAAGGGCGCCATGGAACTGATGATGCAGCCCACTAGATAGCCGATGGCCGCCGACATCATGCCCAGCTCCGGGCCCCACCACACCATGGTGATAATGCCCAGGATCATGCCAATCGCGTTGCACATGGCCAGTGCGCGCACACCCCAGTGCTCGCCACCGTTGAGGCGTGAGTTGGCCGCGTTGAAACTCGTGGTGGAGACAGCGAAGAACAGCACGATCAGTAGCGGAATCGCGCCCTCGAACTCCTCGTAACGAGCGCCGTAGAGCACCATGACGAGCGGCTCGGCCCACAGGACTCCAACACCGAAGACGGGGAGGAAGACCAGCACCATGGTGCGCATGATCGAGTCCAGCTGGGTTTTCATCCCGGTCATGTCGCCGGCACTGAACATGCGTGCCACAGAGGGGGAGAGGGCCACGATCATAGCGGAGGAGAGCATGCTGGCCGGTGTGGCAATGGTCAACGCCGCCGCGTAGTGGCCAATGGCTTCCTGACTATCGTAATTGCCGCCAATGATCAGGGACAGCTGCAGCAGACCGGCAGCAGTGAGAATGTTGATGGATCCCCACGCGGTGAACTTGAGGAGTTCACGCTTGAGGGGTTTGGGCAACGGGGTTCCCCCGCGCACAGGCCACGCCGGGATGGCGTAGATGAAGTAGCCGAGGCACAAGGGTAGGAGGAGCAGTGAAGACAGTTCGGCCAGGAGCACCACGAGCAACAGCGTGAGGGTGACGAATGAGCTGATGCAGTCCCAGAACGTGGTGGTCACGAACTGGTTGTTGCCCGTGCGCACGCCGCGGACAAAGTTATAGGCGGACAGAGCGATCACGAGAAGCCCCGCTGACAGTGCGTAGCTCAGGGGAAGTTCCTGCGCGTAAATGGCAACGAAAACGGCGGCCACGGAGAGCACCGTCATGCCCACGAACGCGCTGCGGGAGGTGTACAACGCCACGGACGCCTGCTGATCGGCGTTAGACATACCTCGCGCCATGGCAATGTATTTGGAGGCCGCGGTGCCGGAGGCCTGCGGCCACAGGAGCACCAGGAACAGCCCCAGGGCAATGACCTGGTTGACCTGCCCGAGCTTTTCCGTTCCCAGGATGTTGCCGATGAGCAAGCTGTAGCCGAAGCGCGAGAGTCCCTGGACGAACACAGCGATCACGGTCAGCGCGAAGGCGGACCCAATGGGGTTGTCCTTGTTCTCGTGGTTGGGCGGCGGAAAGAGGATCGGCCGCCACCGGCCTGGAACGCGGGGAGCTGCAGCGGGCGTGGTCACTATTGGGAGTTTAGGACATCGTGCCGCCAAGGGTCTGATGGCCACCCGCAGACCGGTTACTAAGCAGTACAAAAGTTGCACTCGATAGGGTGAAGCCATGCAAATTCTGGTGGTCTCCACGTGGTATCCGACGCGGGATGCGCCCTTCCGCACGCCGTTCATCACACGGCACGTGCGCGCCATTGCCCGGGATCATCAAGTGCACGTCATTCACGTCCAACTTCTGAACGATTCGCCCGTCACCCAGGAAACCTACGACGGCGCTGCGGTCACCCGGGTGGGCTTCGATCCTCGAAAGCCACTCACCATCGTGAAAGCCCTGGCTGAGATCCGAAAGTGGGTGCGGTTCTCCGATGTCGTACACACCATGGCCTTCTCATCGGCCCTCATTGCGGCCCCGATTGTGGGCCGCACTCCGTGGGTGCACACCGAGCACTGGAACGGAATCCTGTTCCCAGAGCACGTCAACCAGCTCTGGGAACGCACAGCGTGGCTGCGGTACGTGCTGCGCCTGCCGCGCGTCGTCACGGGCGTGAGCACACTGATGACCCGCGAACTAAAGAAGTTTGCCCGCCCCGGGGCCACTCAGCTGATCGGCAACGTGGTCGACCACGCGCCGCAGGTCACACCCATAACTGACGACGGCGCGCTGCGCCTCATCGGGGTGGGTGCCGTCACCGAACACAAAGGCACGTTGCTGGCCGTGGACACCGTGGAATGGCTGCGCAGGCACGGCCATGATGCCACGCTCGTATGGGACGGGGATGGCCCCATGCGGGAGCAAGCCGAGGAACGTGCGCGTGAGCTCGGAATCGGGGACCACGTAGATTTCCGAGGGTTCCGCAGTACCGAGCGTTTGCGGCAAGACCTCGCCGAATCCACCGTCTTTGTACTTCCCTCGAAATCGGAGACCTTCTGCGTCGCCGCAGCCGAAGCACTTGCAGCCGGCCGACCCGTCATCATGGGGGATCGGGGAGGCCAGCGAGACTTCATCACGGAACGCAACGGCCGCATGGTGTCCGAACGATCCCCGGAAGCCTTCGGGCGGGCGGTACTGGAACTGTCCCAATCCGTTTCGGCGGCAACCCCGGATGAGATGGCGCGGGACATCCGTGCCCGCTACGGATCGGATGCCGTCAGTGACCAATTGAATGAGTTGTACCGCGGCGCCGTGGGCGGCGGGCGCTCTCGGTGAAGGACGAGCACAGTCACTGGGGTGGCTTCGGTTTTGACCCGCAGCTCAGGCTACCGATAAGCTAATCTTCGTTGTTTTCTTGCCGGGCCTACCCCGAACGGAGTGACAACGTGGAGACGTGCCAGAGCGGCCGAATGGACTTCACTGCTAATGAAGGGTCCGGATTAAACCGGACCGGGGGTTCAAATCCCCCCGTCTCCGCCATTGTCCTGAGTCGCGACATAGTTTAAGAACTGGCCGCGGCCCAGGACTTTTTTTGTACCCGGGCGCGGGCAACGACAACCCGCCCACATACCGGTTTGACAACTTCCTCAGCCGCGAATATTTACGATGGTAAACTTCGACCATTCGCAGTTCGAAATTCCTGCCGACGGACATCAGCTCATGAACGACTGTGCTGATCACAGCGACAGGGGCTGTTTCCCAGGGAGAAACCATGAAGACCAGCGCCGCACGAACACTCCTGACGCTCTCGCTATCGACGCTGCTGGTGGCGACGACCGCACCCGCGGTCGCAGCCCCGCCGGAAGGGCCGACCCCGGAGCAACAAGCGCAAGTTCAGCCGCCGACGGTCGGTGGTATCGGGTCGCTCGGCAGGGGAACCGGGGCCCAAGGCACGGTGCTACCGGAAACGGATCGGATCGTCGTGAAATTCAAGGACGAGATTCCCGCGGCCCAGAAGGAAAACGTCCTGGCAGAGGCAGAGACGTCCACCGAGATCGAAGACCCGGAAATCGTCAAGACCACCGGTAATGCCGAGGATGTCGTGGAGTCCGACACGCTGCTCAACAAGGCCGAACAGCAAGCAGTGGTCGAGACCATCGAGGAAGACCCGGCCGTCGAATCGGCGGAGCCTGATCTGATCGTGGTCAATGCGCTCGCCGCCCACGCCGGGTCCACCCCGAACGACCGGTACTGGGGTTACCAATGGGGTCCCAGGAACATCGGCGTGCCCGGCGCATGGTGGCAGGGCACCGGGGACGGCGTGGTGATCGGCGTCGCGGACACCGGCCAGATCAACCACCCGGACCTCAATCAGCGCACGGTCCGCGGCTACGACTTTTTATCCGATCTCTACCATTCACGCGACGGCAACGGCCGGGACAGCAACCCCCAGGACATGGGCGACTGGAGCACGGGCCGCGCCAACTGGTGGCACGGTGCGCACGTCGCGGGTATCGCGGCAGCGCACACCAACAATGGCACCGGCATTGCCGGGGTCGCCCCGGATGCCAGGATCCAGCACGCGCGCGTCCTGGGTGCTGATGGTCGCGGTTACGTCTCGGACATAGCCGACGGCGTGATGTGGTCGGCCGGCATTGCGATCCCGGGAGTCCCGCGGAACACGACCCCCGCCAAGGTGGTCAATCTCTCCGAGGCCTGGGATGCCACGTCCTGCGCGCCCGTGATGCAGAACGCGGTCAACCGCATGCATCAGATCGGAGTGCCCCTCGTAGTCGCTGCGGGCAACGCGGGCAAGAGCGCGAATCTGGCCTCGCCGGCCAACTGTGGCGGCGCGATCGTGGTGGGGGCGACGTCGTCCCACAACCGGATCACCGGCTACTCCAACTGGGGTCCGATGGTGGATGTCGTGGCGCCCGGTGGCGACACCAACGCGCAGATCTGGTCCACTGTCAACACCGGGAAATTCTCCCTGGGATCGCCCACGTACGGCGATCTGAGTGGAACGTCCATGGCGGCACCTCACGTGTCCGGTGTGATTGCGTTAATGAAGGAGCGCAACCCCAACCTGGGCGTTGAATCCATTCGTAACGCCCTGCGCAACACCGGGGTCAATGTGAACGGCTACCGCAAGGTGGACGCGAACCGTGCCGCGCGCGCGGTAGTTCCGACTGCGCGAGGGGCAATTGCGACGTACTACAACTCCAGGGGCGGAGCGGCCGTGTACGGTCCACCGACCACCGGTGAGCAGAGCACCGGCGTGGGCGGAGTGGTGCAGACGTTCGTGAGAAACGGCAGAGCCACCAAGATTTACTGGTCCTCCCAGACCGGGGCACGCGAGGTGAAGACCTGGACGGGTATCGGCGCCAGGCACGTCTCCCTGGGCGGCGCACGCGGAGTGGGCATCCCGTTCAATAACGAACAACCCACCTCCACCGGTGGTGCGTACCAGACGTTCGTGAATCCGCAGACGAACAAGACCACCAAGATCCTGTGGAGCTCGCGCAGCATGGCCAACCCGATCGTGGAACGTTCGGCCATCGGCCAGACTTGGGCACGCAATGGTTATGAGGCCAAAGCTGGATACCCGACCACCGGGGAAGTCCGGACCTCTACCGGTGCCTATCAGCGCTTCATCAACGTCAAGACCGGGGTGCGAACCCAGTACACGTGGACCCCACGCGGCGGTGTGAAAGTAAGCCGCGTGGGGTGAGCACGCCACCGGGGTCACCCTCGATCAGTGTGTTGCCGGTTCGGAACCCTCCACCGTCACGCGAGTGTTCTCCGGGGTGGACTTGCGCATGAAGAGCGTCAGCACGAACGCCACGGCGCCCAACCCGGTGGCCGTGAGGAAAGCCGCGTGGACGCCCGGGATTGCATCGGTCGTCGTGGAGCCGTCTGGGTTCTGGAGCACAGTGGTGCCTGCCTGCAGGATCCCCACCAACAACGCCGTGCCGACCGCACCGGCCACCTGCTGCAGGGTGGACAGCGTCGCGGAGCCGTGGGAGTACAGCGACGGCGGCAGCGGATTCAGTCCGGCGGTGAACGCCGGGGTGAAGATCATGGCCAGACCCACCGACATCGCGATCTGGAGCACAACGATCCACCATACGGCGGTGTCCGCCTGCAGCCGCGAGAAGTTGAACATGACGAACGTCAGCATCGCAGCACCCGGTACGGCCAGCGGCCGGGGGCCGTAGGCGTCGAACAGGCGCCCGATCACCGGTCCCAAGAGGCCCATGATCAGACCACCGGGCAGTAGGATCAGGCCGGTCTGGAGCGTGTCCAAGCCGCGGATGGTCTGCAGATACAGGGGCAATACGATCACGCCACCGAACAGGGTCATCATGGCCACCGCCATCAGCGCCACGGACACCGTGAAGTCGCGGTGTTTGAAGGTGCGCAGGTCCAGGAAGGGATTGTCCTTGCGCTGCAGGTGGAGCTGGCGCAGGGCAAAGGCTGCGACGAGCAGAACACCCACCGTGAGAATCACTGCGCCACCGCCGGCGGAGGTCGCCCAGCCCATGAAGGAGTCGGAATCGCCGCCCTGCGTGCCACCGGCACCCACCGTGGAGAGGCCGTGCACCAACAGTCCGAAGCCGAACACGGACAGCGCCACCGAGAGCACGTCCAGTCGCAGGTCGCCACGTGAACCGACGTCCCCCAGACGGGTCACCCCGATGATCAAGGCGAGCACGGCAATGGGGAGAACGAACCAGAAAATACTGCGCCACGGAAAATGCGCCAGGATGAACCCGGAAATAGTGGGGCCCAGGGCCGGCGCCACGGAGATCACAATGGACACGTTGCCCATTACCAGCCCGCGGCGCTGCTTGGGAATCAACGTGAGGATTGTGGTCATCAGCAGCGGCAACATGATGGCCGAACCGAAGGCCTGGATGACACGAGCCACCAGCAGAATGGCGAAGCTGGGGGCCAGGGCGGCGAGCAATGTGCCCAGCGCGAAGGACCCCATGGCCAGGCCGAAGACGGCGCGCGTGGAAAACTTCTGCAGCAGGAAGCCGGTGGTCGGAATGACCACGGCCATGGTCAGCATGAATGCGGTGGCGACCCACTGCACGGTGGCCGCGTCAACGTGAAGGTCCTCCATCAAGTGGGGCAGCGCCACGTTCAAAATGGTTTCGTTCAGGATGACCACGAAGGCCGCGATCAGCAGAACGGCAATGGTTCCCATCGCGCCCGGAGCGGTCTGCGGTGGTTGCTCCGCGGTACCGCCCAATGCGGGTTGGGAGGGTGAAGAAGGCAAGAGTGATCTCCAACGTCTGAATGTCTTGAGGTTGTGCCCGTTGGCAGATCTGTACCAGGGCCGTCAGCAAGAATAGCCATGGTGCCTTGCCGGTGGTTAACGGCCCTTGCGGCCCGAGAGCATCTGCCACATGAACTGGTGGGAACGCGCGTGCAGCGCAGCGGCTTGCCGGTTGTCCGCAGCCCCGGCGTGACCGCCGTCCGTGGCTTCGTGGAACCAAATGTTCTGGTGCCCCTGATCGATCATCTTGGCCGCCATCTTGCGCGCTTGCACCGGTCCCACGCGGTCATCGGAGGTCGCGGTCCAGATGAGTGTGGGCGGGTAGCTCATCACTTCGGACAGCAAATGATAGGGCGAGAACGTGCGAATGTACTCCCACTGTTCCGGCTGGTCCGGATCGCCGTATTCCGCGATCCACGATGCCCCGGCCGAGAGTTTGGTGTAGCGGCGCATGTCCAGCAGCGGCACACCGCATGAGATCGCACCGAACAGCTCGGGATAGGTGGTCAACATGTTTCCGACCAGCAACCCGCCGTTCGAGCCGCCGGCGCACGCGAGTTTCGGGGCGGTGCACACGCCACGGCGATGAAGGTCTTCCGCAACCGCCGCGAAATCCTCGTACGCACGGTGTCGGTTCTCCTTGAGCGCGGCGGTGTGCCAGGACGGTCCGTATTCGCCGCCGCCGCGAATGTTCGCGACAACGTACACACCCGTGCGGCCGCGATCATCCCTGCGGGTCAGCCATGAGATTCCGGTGGCCCCCGAATAACCCGGGGTCCGGGAGACCTCGAAGCCGCCGTAGCCGCTGAGCAACGTGGGATTCAGGCCGTCGAGTTCCAGCTCACGCGGGCCCACCCGGAAGTACGGCACCTTTGTGCCGTCCGCCGACACGGCGAAATGCTGGGTCACTTCGAGTCCTTGCGCGTCGAAGAACGACGGCGCTCGCTTCAGGATCGTGGGCTCGCTCGCCTCGCGCGCGGCGGCGGCGTCGTCGTCGGCGTCAGCGCCGTGCCCCGAGAGATCGGGGAGGGAGCCGCGGCCCAGGGACGAAGGTGTGAGGAAGCCGGTGACCGAGAAGAAATAGTCATTGCCCACCTCGGGATCCTCGTTGTCCACGGCCCAGGCGGAGGCGCTGTGCAACGGGGGGATGCCGGGCAGGGCAGTGAGCTCCCACGCGCCGGGCACCGCGGAGTAGAGCGCGGAGGAGACATCGTGCAGGGTGTTGAGGATCAGGTGGTCACGGGTCCAGGACCAGCCCTCCAAACTGGTGTGGGCGTCCGGGGTGAAAACCGGCTGCACGCTGTGATCGCCGCGCATGAACGCGGCAACATCGGCGGCGAGGAGACAACCGGCGGGGTATTGGGTCCCGTTCAGTTCCAGCGTGTGGCGCGGTCGCATCAGGAGCCATTGCTTGTGGAGGTCCACGCTCACGGTGGGATCCAGGTCCAGTTCGACCCACTGCTCCCCGCTCCGCACGTGCGTGCGCACCGTGAAGAAATCCACCAGATCCACGGCGATCACGCGTTCGAAACCGGGTGTGTGGTCCTTGTAAACCGCTGCCTGGGCATGGTTCACGGGAACCTCGAAAATCACGGGCGCGTCCCTGACCTCCTGACCGCGGGAGACACGGCGCACCTGGCGGGGATACGAGGACTCGGTCATGGAACCGGGACCGGTGTCAGTGGCCACGAACACGGTGTCCGCGTCCATCCAGGAGACCGAGGACTTGGCCGTGGGGACGTCGAAGCCACCGGTCACGAACTCCCGGGTTTCCAGATCGAATTCGCGTGTGCGCACGGCATCCCCGCCATCGGGGGACAGCCGGACCAGAGCGCGCCGCCACTGTCCGTCCGTGTACTGCGGGCGCAGCAGGTGCGCGCCGGAGAACACCCACTCCACGCTTTCGGTTCGAGCCAAGTGGTCAATATCCAACAGGACGTCCCACTCGGGGTCGTCACTGAGCCAGGACTCCCACGTGGTGCGCCGCCACAGTCCGCGCGGGTGCTGGGCATCGCGCCAGAAATTGTAGTAATACGGTCCGTGCTTGGTCACGGCAGGGATGCGCGAGGGGCTGTCCATCACGTCCAGGACGCGTTCGGTCATGTATTCCAGGTCCGGGCCGTCCAGCAGAGTGTCGGTGTGCCGGTTCTGCTCCCGCACCCACTCCATGGGTTGCTCACCATGGATCTCCTCGAGCCACAAGAACTCATCAGCGGGCTCTGTCTGCGGGCGGGCGGACGCGGTGGAAGTAGTGGCCATGGGCCCATGCTACGAGCGGGGTGAGACATGCACAGCTGGCTCGTTATCCTGGTGGTCATGGTGAGTCAGCGACGAGTGGTAGTGGTGGGTGCGGGTCCCCGGGGGCTCTCCACGGTGGAACGGCTGACGGCGCGAGCGGCTCAGACCCGCGCCCGGGTGCACATCGACCTGGTGGACCCCTTCCCTCCCGGCGCGGGCCACGTATGGCGCACCGATCAGTCGTTGTTGTTCCTGATGAACACTCCTTCTTTGTTCCCCACTGTGATTGCTCCGGACGGCGCATTGGACGTGGACCCGCTGGCCGAGGTGCGGAACATGAGCTTCGACAGGTGGCGCCGCGGCGTCGTCGACGGTGACATCACGCCCGAGAACCCCCTGACCGAGGCGGAACGCGCGGCGTTGACCGCACTGACCGCTCAGGATTTCCCGCCCCGGGCCATTTACGGGCGGTACCTCGAATGGATTTTCGCAGCTCTCAACCGCCACTTGCCGGCGAACGTGACGCTGACCGTGCACCGGGCCGAGGCCGTGGACGCGTGGGTCCAGGACGAGGCCCGGCACCGCTACGCCGTGGAACTCGCCGGTGGTCAGTCGATCCCGGCGGACGCCGTGGTGCTCGCCCTGGGCCACTTGGACGCACATTTGCGCCCCGGTCAGAAAGAACTGGTGGACGGCGCGGCCGAACACGACCTCACGTACTGGCCGCCCACCGTGCCCGCCGATGCGTGGTGGAGCGAGGTGCCGGCGCAGGAAACCGTGCTCGTACGCGGCATGGGCCTGAATTTCTGCGACGCGCTCGCGCAACTCACCGAAGGCCGCGGCGGCACCTTTGAGCCCGATGAGAACAACCCAGAGCGGTTGATTTATCGGCCCTCAGGCCGAGAACCGCACATTGTCGCGGGGTCCCGTAGGGGCACGCCGTATCGCGCCAAGCCGCAACTCGAGGGGTACTACGCGCACACCCTGCAGACGCGGTTCTTCACGCTCGAGGCCGTTCAGGAGCTGCTCGACGCCAGCACCGAACAACTGTCGTTCGAGCGTGATTTGTGGCCCCTGATCCGCAAGGACGCGGACTGGAACTACTATCGCGTCCTGGCGCGCACCTCCCCGGATGCGTTCACACAACCCGCGGGCGACTTCCTCCGCAGGCTGGACGCCATTCTTCTTGACGACGACGACGCTCGCTGGTCCCAGCGCGTCGAAGCCTTGGTCTCCGCCTCCGTGGTACCGGGCCGGCAGCTGCAGCAGGCACGATTGGCGCGGCCCTTCGAGGACATCAATTTCGACAGCCACGACGAGTACGCCGCTGCGGTGGTGCACTACCTGGACCGCGACGTCCACGGCTCGCTGCGGGGCGAGGACGATCCCGTCAAAATGGCCATCGCGTCCCTCAACGCCGCCCGCACCGTGCTCAAGTGCGTGCTGGCAGAGGCGGGGGTTTCGGACTCATCGTGGGTCAACGAGCTGCGCAGGGATTTCGAGCCGTTCGTCGAGGGCCTGGCCTCGGGCCCACCCGTGCTGCGCATCCAGCAATTGGCCGCTCTCACGCGGGCGGGTGTGGTCCGTTTCCTCGGCCCCGAACCGCGTTTCGTGGTGGACCGCAATGAGGGTTGCTTCGTGGCGGCCTCGCCGTGGGTCAGCGATACGCCCGTCCGTGCCCGCTGGCTCATCGAGGCCATGTCACCCACCAACGACGTGCACCGCAACATCTCCCCGTTGCTGTCCAACATGCACGAGCGGGGTCTGGTGCGCGGCAAGCTCATGGAAACGCGCGACGGCGCCAGCCCCGTCACGAGCACGGGGCTGGACGTGAGTGCGAGCGCCCTCCGCAAGGGCACCGCGCTGGGCGGCCTCACACTCGGTACCGGCGCGTTCGCCTACCGGGTGGTGGGTCAGAAGGACGCCGTGGAACCCGGGATCTTCGTGCTGGGCCTGCAATTGTCCTCGGTGCAGTGGGGAGTCTCGATCGCCGCGGAAGCGGAATCGCCGGCGCATCTGGGTGCCCGCACGCTCGCGGACGCGGACCAAGTGGCGCAGGCGATCCTGGCGCAGTAGCGAGTTCCACCACCCGGTTTGTGCCCGTTCCCGTCACGGGAGTGCTGGTCTAACTCAGAACGGCCCGGGCGGTGCCCTCGTCCGTGACCAGGTGGGACGCGTACCCCGCCGCGAGCGCGGCCTTCAACGGGCGAACCTTCTGCTGCCCACCGGCCACGCAGATGCGTGTCTGCTTGGCCTTCACGTTCTGCAAGGACACCGCCACGGTACGTTCCTCGAGGTCGGGCAGGCACGGTTGTCCGTGCTCATCGATGAAGCGCGAGCAGATGTCGCCCACGGCGTGTTCGAGCAGCGTTGCCTGTTCGGTGGCGGAGAAGTATCCGAGTTTCAACAGCGTGGAGTCCGGGCTCATGGCCCCCACCGTGAAGATGGCGGTTTGGGCGTCTCGACCCAGATCCAGGATGTGTTTGATGTGCCGATCTTCTTCAACCACCCGCTTGACCTGGGCGTTGTCGAAAATCACCGGAAGCGGCAAGGTCTGCGGATAGGCGTTGAACGCCTCGCAGAACAACCGGATGGTTTCGTAGTGACTCGTGGAACGTGAGGTCAGCGTGGCCCCGCCCTTGAGTTGGACCACCTGCACGCCATGGCAATCGGTCGGTTTGAGCGAACGCGCAACCGCGTGCAAGGTGCGGCCCCAGGTGATCCCGAGCAGATCGCCGTCGGCAACGTTTTCCTCGAGCATGAGGGCACCCGCCGCGCCCAACTCGCGGACGAGGTCATCGTCGGTGGGTTGGCTCGTGATCACCCGCGCCTGCGCCAAACCGAAGCGCTCGCACAGCTGATCCGCCACCGCGGTGGAGACCTGGCGCGGATCGTGGATCTCGATGGTGACGAATCCGCGATCCTTGGCGTGCTGGATCAGTTTGGACACGGTGGGGCGAGAGACCCCCAGTTCACGGGCCACATCCGTCTGGGGCAGGCCGCGCTCGTAGTAGAGGCGAGCGGCGCTCAGTCCCTGGACATCTCTGGGGCTCAATGACATGGGAGTCTCTCGTTCGTCAGAGGTGGTGATGAGGAAGGGTCAGAGACCCAGAATGACACCCACCAGAGCGGCGTTGAGCATATTGGTCAGGAAGCCGCCCAGCAGGGCGAACAAACCCATCTGGGCGACGTCGCCGCGGCGATCCGGTGCCAGGCCGCCGATGGAACCGATCTGAATGGCGATTGAGGACAAGTTGGCGAAACCGGCCAGGGCGAACGTGGTGATCAGCACGGACTGAGGATCCAAGTTGGGGATTTCCGGGCCGAAGGACGTGTAACCGACGAATTCGTTGAGGATGGTCTTCTGACCGATGAAGTTGCCGACCATGGCGGCGTCGTTCCAGGGCACACCCAGCGCCCACGCGAGCGGGGCAAAGATGATCCCGAACAGGCCTTCCAGGGACCAGCCCTCAAAGCCGAACAGGCCGCCGAACCACCCGAGCACCGCGGAAACCAGTCCGATCAGGGCGATGAACGCGATGAGCAGGGCACCCACGATCACGGCGATCCTGCCACCACTCATGGCGCCGGCACCGATCGCGTCAATGAGGTTCTTGGACTCGGTGTCGCGCACCTCGAGCACGTTCACGGAGGCCACGGACTTCTCGGTCTCGGGCATCAGGGCCTTGGCCACGAGCAACGAACCCGGGGCATTCATCACCGCGGCCGCCAGCAAGTAGGGCAGCGGCGCGCCCAGCAGCGAATAACCCACCAGGGTGGAACCGGCCACGGCCGCGAATCCACCGGTCATGCACGCGAAGAGCTCGGAGCGGGTGAGCTTGCTCAGATACGGCTTGATCATCAGGGGGGCTTCACTTTGCCCCAGGAAGATCACGGTGGATGCGAACACGGATTCGATCTTGGACGTGCCCATGATTTTGTTGAGCGCCGTGCCCAGCAGGTGCACGAAGACCTGGACCACGCGCAGGTAGTACAGGGCACCGATGAGCGCACCCAGGAAAATGATCACGGGAAGCACGTTCAGCGCGAAGACGAAGCCGTTGTTCTCGCCCAGGAGCCCACCGAAGACAAAGGATGTTCCCTGGTTCGTGAACCCGATCAGTCCCTGAACCAGTCCGGAGAACCATTTGAGGGCCTCGAAACCCGGCTCCCATTTCAGGATCAACAGGGCCACACCCACCTGCAGGGCCAGGCCCACGGCCAGGGTCCGCCACCGGATGGAACTGCGATGCCTGGAGAGAAGAACAATGAGGCCCAGGATGAGCACAATGCCAATCAAGCCTTGGAAGCGATCCACGATGATCCTGCCTTCGCATGGGGCGCCGAACCGGCGCGAACATTTGTCAAAAGTCCGTTTGACAAAATTTCTCATGTGCAGCTTAGGATGTGAACACCGGTTCCACAAGCCAGGAACGGGTGTTCTCAAACCGCTATCCCGAGGGAGTGATCGCGATGGTCGAGGCCTACGACGCTGTGGATGTCATCCGAATCAAGCGAGACCGGCAGAAGTTGCCCATGGACGCCATTGATTGGGTGATTGACGCCTACACCCGCGGTGTGGTCGCCGATGAGCAGATGTCCGCGCTGGCCATGGCCATTTTCCTCAACGGCATGGACCGCGAGGAGATCGCCCGCTGGACTCAGGCAATGATCGACTCCGGCGAGACCATGAACTTCACGGCCCTCTCCAAAGCCACCACCGACAAGCACTCCACCGGTGGCGTGGGTGACAAGATCACCCTGCCGCTCGCGCCCCTGGTCGCCTCCTACGGAGTGGCCGTTCCGCAGCTTTCCGGCCGCGGGTTGGGCCACACCGGCGGCACACTGGACAAGCTCGAGGCCATCCCGGGCTGGCAGGCGGAGCTGTCCAATGAGCGCATGATGTCCGTCCTGGAGGACGTGGGCGCCGTGATCTGCGCGGCCGGGGCCGGCCTGGCCCCCGCGGACAAGAAGCTCTACGCCCTGCGCGACATCACCTCCACCGTGGACTGCATTCCCCTGATCGCCTCCTCGATCATGTCCAAGAAGATCGCCGAGGGCACCGGCGCCCTGGTCCTGGACGTCAAGGTGGGCCCCGGCGCGTTCATGAAGAAGGAAGCGGACGCCCGCGAGCTCGCGCGCACCATGGTCGACCTCGGAACGGACGCCGGGGTGAACACCGTGGCGCTGCTGACCGACATGTCCCGCCCCCTGGGCCTGACCGTGGGCAACGCCCTGGAGGTCCGCGAGTCCGTGGAGGTCCTGGCGGGTGGCGGCCCCAGCGACGTCGTTCGCCTGACCCTTGCCCTGGCCAAGGAAATGCTCGAGGCGGCGGGCGTCACGGACCCGGACGTGGCGGAGGCCCTCAAGGACGGCCGCGCCATGGACACCTGGAAGCGCATGATCTCCACCCAGGGTGGCGACCCGGACGCCCCGCTGCCGATGGCCACCGACACCCACGAGGTCACGGCCGAAGAAGACGGCGTCATGACCGAGATGGACGCGCTTGCCGTGGGTGTGGCGTCCTGGCGCCTGGGTGCCGGCCGCGCTCGCCAGCAGGATCCCGTGCAGGCCGGTGCCGGTATCGAGATCCACGCGGTTCCCGGCGACACGATCACCAAGGGTCAGAAACTGTTCACCCTCCACACGGACACCCCGGAGCGTTTCGACCGCGCGCTGGATTCCCTGCGCGGTGGCTACACCATTGATCCCCGGGCGGCCGAGGGTACCGGCGCGCGCAAAGACATCGTGCTCGACCGGATTTCCTGACCTCACCTACCGCCCGACTCACCGAACCAAGGAGAAAATTTCATGACCACCCGCGCCGAACTGGCCACGATGATCGATCACACGCTGCTCAAGCCCGAGGCCACCGCGGAGCAGGTGAACGAGCTGGCCCGCGAGGCCGGTGAGCTGGGCACCTTCTCCATTTGTGTCTCGCCGTCGCGGCTGACCGTTCAACTGCCCGACGGCGTCAAGCTGGCCACCGTGTGCGGTTTCCCGTCCGGAGCCCATGAGGCCTCCGTCAAGGCCGCCGAGGCCGCGGATTCCGTGGCCGCCGGCGTTGATGAAGTGGACATGGTCATCAATTTGGGTCTGGCCAAGGCCGGGGCCTGGGATGAGGTGCAGGCGGAGATCGCCATGGTGCGTGAATCCTGCCCCGCGAACGTGGTGCTGAAGGTCATCATTGAGTCCGCGGCCCTGACCGATGACGAGATCGTGGCCGCATGCCAGGCCGCCGAGGCGGCGGGTGCGGACTTCGTGAAGACCTCCACGGGTTTCCACCCCGCCGGCGGAGCGACGGTCGAGGCCGTGCGCCTCATGGCGGACACCGTGGGCGGCCGCCTGGGCGTCAAGGCCTCCGGCGGAATCCGCAGCACCGAGGATGCCTTGGCCATGGTCGAAGCCGGGGCCACCCGACTGGGCCTGTCCGGATCCCGCGCCGTGCTCGACGGCCTGTCCGACTAATTCACCCGCTCATCCCGCGGAGGTACGCATGACCGCTGAACCATTGACCGCCGAACTTTCGTCGGCCGTGCGCAACTGGATTGCGCGCGATCCGGATCCGGCCACTCGCGCCGAACTTGAAGCCCTCGCGGCGAGCGCTGACGCGGGCGACGGTGCCGCCGTGGCGGATCTCACCTCCCGATTCTCCGGACCGCTCATGTTCGGCACGGCAGGGTTGCGTGCCGCGGTGGGCGCAGGAGAATCCCGGATGAACCGCGCGGTGGTCATTCGCGCCACCGCCGGTCTCGCGGCTTTCCTCACCGAGCGGGTGGGGGAGCGTCCGGTAGTGGTGGTCGGTTGCGATGCTCGCCACGGTTCCGCGGATTTCGCCGCCGACGCCGCCGCCGTCCTCGCTGCCGCGGGTTGCCGGGCCATTCGGTTGCCCGCCCAGCTGCCCACCCCCGTGGTGGCCTATGCCGTGCGGGAACTGGGTGCGGACGCGGGTGTGATGGTCACGGCGTCCCACAACCCTCCGGCGGACAACGGGTACAAGGTGTACCTGGGCGGTCGGGCGGTGGATTCGGACGACGAGCGCGGCGTGCAGATCGTGCCCCCGGATGACGCTCACATCGCCGAACGCATTGCCGCAGCCCCGCCAGCCAACGAGGTGCCCCGTGCTGACGCCGACGTGGAATGGGCGGGCGACTCATTGCTCCACGGATACATCTCCCGCGCGGCAGCCCTGCGCGGCACCGATGAACCCTCGGACGTGCGCATTGTCCTGACACCCATGCACGGCGTGGGCGGGGAGACGGCGGTGCGCGTACTGGAACACGCCGGATTCCCGAATGTCACGGTGGTTCCGGAGCAGGCGCGACCGGATCCCGAATTCCCCACGGTGGTCTTCCCCAACCCCGAGGAACCGGGGGCCATGGACCTGGCCCTCGCGCTGGGGTCGGAGGACAACGCGGACGTGGTCATCGCATTGGACCCGGATGCGGATCGCTGCGCCATTGCGATTCCGAGCGTCTCGGACACCGGAAACACCACGTGGCGGCGGCTCACCGGTGATGAGCTGGGCGCACTCTTGGGTGAGCATGCGGCGTCGGACCCCGATCGCAGCGGTGACACCCTGGCCTGCTCCATCGTCTCCGGACGGTTGCTCGGACGGATTGCTGAGCATCACGGCCTGAAGTTCCGCCAGACCCTGACCGGCTTCAAGTGGATCGCCCGCACGCCCGGGCTGCGGTTCGGCTACGAGGAGGCCATTGGCTACTGCACCGACCCGCTGGCCGTGCGCGACAAGGACGGCATCACCACCGCGGTGCGGGTGGCGTCCTACGTGCACCGGCTCAAGCACTCCAACGCCACGGTGCAGGGTGAACTGGACCGATTGGCGCGGTTGCACGGGCTCTACGCCACGGCCCCGCTGACGTTCCGCGTGGCCGATCTCGAACTGATTCCGCAGGGCATGCAGCGGCTGCGCGAGAACCCTCCCGCGGACCTGGCCGGCTCCCCGGTGGTCGAGTACACGGACCTGTCCAAGGGCGGACCCGAGATGCTGCCCACCGAGGGTGTGCTGCTGCGCACCGAGGCCGACGACCGCGTGATCGTTCGCCCCTCCGGCACGGAGCCCAAACTCAAGTGCTACCTGGAAGTGGTTCTCCCGGTCGACGGCAATGCCGAGATCCCCCGCAGGTCGGCGGAGGTCCGCCTCGAGCGAATCAACGACGAGATCCGCCGGGCCGTGGGCTTCTGACGTTGCCGCTGCGGATTTATGGTTCCCTATCCCCGAAAACGAGCAAGAAATCCGTAATAGGGAACCATAAATCACCGCTGGCGGGGACCCGAAGGCCCCGACACTCCTGAAGGGGAGCGCCGGGGGCCTTCGTCAATGGCGGAAGGTAAGGGATTTGAACCCTTGGTACGGGGTTACCGCACACTGGTTTTCAAGACCAGCTCCTTAGGCCGCTCGGACAACCTTCCTGATCGTTCGCGGCCGCCCGCGGGGGCGGTCGCGAACGACACGTCATTATTCCACGGCACCACGGCGCAGGGCCAATACGACGCCGCCCGGGCCGGTGATGCGCGTGGCGAACCCGCCGAGCGGCGTCATCGGCTAGCCGTGCCCCACAATCCGCGTCAGGATGGAAGCAGCAGGAGAACAACCAGCGAAGAAGGAGAATTCATGCGCGCGGTACGAGATGTTGAATCGGGTGGCCCCGAGGTCCTGAAGGTCACGGAGATCGACGATCCCTCGGTCACGGGGGACGGGGTGCTGATCCAGGTGGTGGCCGCGGGTCTCAACCGTGCGGATGTGCTGCAGCGGCAGGGCAATTACCCTGTGCCGCCGGATGCGAGCGACGTGTACGGGTTGGAAGTCTCCGGAACCATTGCCGAACTTGGCCCCGAGGTGCCGGCAGAAGCGGGACTCACCGTGGGCGACAAGGTGGTGGCCCTGCTGGATTCCGGTGGCTACGCGGACAAGGTGGTGGCGCCGTGGCCGCAGGTGCTCCCCGCGCCGGAGGGGATGGATCTGGTCGAGGCCGCGGGCCTGCCCGAGGTGGCGGCCACCGTGTTCTCCAACGTGTTCATGGCAGCGGCCGCGCGGGAGGGGGAGACCTTGCTGGTGCACGGGGGCACCGGTGGAATCGGAACCCATGCCATCCAGGTGGCAACGGCGCTGGGACTGACCGTGCTGGCCACGGTCGGCAGCCAGGAGAAGGCCGATTTCGTGACCGAGCTCGGCGCCACGGCCATCAAGTACAAGGACGAAGACTTCGTTGAGCGGGTCATGGAACTCACCGACGGCCACGGTGCGGACGTGATCCTGGACGTCGTGGGCGCCAAGTACCTGGAGCCCAACGTCAAGGCGCTGGCGACCAACGGTCGCATCACCATCATCGGGATGCAGGGCGGGGTCAAGGGAGAGCTGAACATCGGGCGCCTGATGAACAAGCGGGGTGCGGTCATCGGTACCACGCTGCGTTCGCGTCCCCTGAGCGAGAAGGCCCAGATCATGGGCGCGGTGCGCCAGATTGTGTGGCCGCACGTGAAGTCCGGTGAAATTCGACCCATCATGGCCAAGACTTTTCCCTTGGATCAGGTGCGCGAAGCACATGAATACTTCGACTCCGGCTCGCACATCGGCAAGGTGCTCCTGACCATGTGAGAGCCGTCCTGTGTCGGCGGTCGCCGCGATGGTTTGTGATGCGCCTCATGTGAAATAGACTCCGACTTGCGGAATCCCTAAGGATTCTGAGTGAATTCACACAAGATTCGGAGCTTCCCCATGAGCACCACCCATCGCGGCCCCGCCGCGGGCTCTCCGCGACCGGGAGGAACCCCGGCCCCTGATTTACCCCCCAACCACGTGGACCCCGAGGTCCTCGAGGCCGAACAAACCCGCTGGACCCCCCTGCGCATCGCGCTCTGGATCGGCATTGCCCTCCTGGGCGGCCTGGCCTGGGTCATGATTGCGTTTGCCCGCGGTGAGTCGGTCAACGCCATCTGGTTCGTCTTCGCCGCGGTGTGCAGTTACTTCATTGCGTACCGGTTCTACTCCAAGTTCATCGAGGCCAAACTCACGCGCCCGGATGACAGCAGGGCAACTCCGGCGGAGTACATGGCCAACGGCAAGGACTACATGCCCACGGATCGTCGTGTGCTGTACGGTCACCACTTCGCCGCGATTGCCGGCGCCGGTCCGCTGGTCGGTCCCGTGCTCGCGGCCCAGATGGGCTATCTACCCGGCACCATCTGGATCATCGTGGGCGTGATCCTGGCCGGTGCCGTCCAGGACTACCTGGTGCTGTTCTTCTCCATGCGCCGCGGTGGCCGTTCCCTGGGCCAGATGGCCCGCGAGGAACTGGGCACCGTGGGTGGCTACGCCGCCATCATTGCGACCCTGGCCATCATGATCATCATCGTGGCCATCCTGGCCCTGGTGGTCGTCAACGCGCTGGGCGAGTCCCCGTGGGGAGTGTTCTCCGTGGGGATGACCATCCCGATCGCCCTGTTCATGGGCGTGTACCTGCGCTATCTGCGCCCGGGCAAGGTCATGGAGATCTCCATCATTGGTTTCATCCTGCTCATGGCGGCCATTGTGGCCGGCGGGTGGGTTGCCGACACCGAGCTGGGTGCCCAGCTGTTCACCCTGGACCGCATCACGCTGGCGTGGTGCGTGATCATTTACGGTTTCATTGCCGCAGTGCTGCCCGTGTGGCTGTTGTTGTCCCCCCGTGATTACCTCTCCACCTTCATGAAGGTCGGCACCATCGTGCTCCTGGCAGCCGCCATTGTGGTGGTGCGTCCGGAGATCACCGTCCCGGCGGTCTCCGAGTTCGCGGGACGCTCCGACGGCCCCGTGTTCTCCGGTTCGCTCTTCCCGTTCCTGTTCGTGACCATTGCGTGTGGTGCGCTGTCCGGTTTCCACGCGCTCATCGCCTCGGGTACCACCCCCAAGATGATCGAGAAGGAACGCCAGACCCGGTTCATCGGCTACGGCGGCATGCTCATGGAGTCCTTCGTGGCGATCATGGCGCTGGTTGCCGCAGTCTCGATCGACCGTGGCATTTACTTCGCCATGAACTCGTCCCCGGCCGTGACCATGGGAACCGTTGAGGGCGCCGCCGCCTTCGTGAACTCACTGGGCCTGTCCGGCGTGCACGTCACACCCGAGCTGCTGCAGGGCACCGCGGACGCCGTGGGTGAGGAATCCATTGTGTCCCGCACCGGTGGCGCGCCCACCCTGGCCGTGGGCCTGGCCCACATCATGAACCAGTGGATCGGCGGCGCATCCATGATGAGCTTCTGGTATCACTTCGCGATCATGTTCGAGGCGCTGTTCATCCTCACCGCCGTGGACGCCGGCACTCGCGTGGCTCGCTTCATGCTCACCGACACCCTGGGCAACTTCATTCCCAAGTTCAGGGACACCGATTGGCGACTCGGGGCCTGGCTCACCACGGCCATCATGGTGGCCGGCTGGGGATCCATCCTGATTCTGGGCGTGACCGACCCGCTGGGCGGTATCAACACGTTCTTCCCGCTGTTCGGTATCTCCAACCAGCTACTGGCGGCCATCGCGCTCGCGGTGTGCCTGGCGATCGCGGCGAACCTCCAACGGTTCAAGTACCTGTGGATCATCATGATCCCGCTCTTGTTCGACGTGGTGGTCACCATGACGGGTTCGTGGCACAAGATCTTCTCCTCGGATCCCACCGTGGGTTATTGGGCCAACCACTTCCGCTTCAAGGACGCATTGGCCAACGGCGAGACCAGTCTGGGCACCGCCCAGAATGTCGAGGCCATGGAAGCCGTGGTGCGCAACACCCTGGTGCAGGGCACCCTGTCCATCGTGTTCGCGGTCCTCACGATCATTGTGGTGGTCATGGCGTTCATTGAAATGGTCAAGGCTTTGCGCGGTCATCAGCGCGCCTCGCACGAGGACCCGGCCGTGGAATCCCGCTACTACGCGCCGTCGGGGATGATCTCCACGCCCTCCGAAAAGGCGCTGGCCAGGCAATGGGACGCCCTTCCGTACGAGCAACGGGTCCCCACGGGCCACGGTCACCACTGATGTCGAATTCACGGGCGACGCCGCTCGGGGACCTTGCGCGGTCATGGGCCCGTTCCGCACTTCGGTTCGGCAACGGAGTGCTGGGCGCAGACAAGTACGAGAAGTACCTCGACTACCACCGGGCCAGTGGGCAACCCGGTCGGCCCATGACGGAACGCGAGTTCTGGAGGGATTATCAGGACTGGCAGGACCACAACCCGCAGGGTCGGTGCTGCTGAAGCGATACCATGAACCGCCGCGTCTAGGACGCGGCGGTTCATGTATGAAAGGGGCACCGTGTGGGTTTCTTGCGCGATTACGTGGCTACTCGCCGCGACGACCAGGAACTGGGTCGCGGCGTGTGGCGGCGCGCTCATGATCGCTTCCAGCGAGGCCTGGACCGGTACCACCAAATGTTGGAGGGCGTAACGGACCCCGATCTTCGTGCCGGAGCCATCCCGATCGCCAATGACCTCGCGGATCTGCTGCCCCGAGTGCGCGAGGTCTGCGCGGAGGCCCACCGTCGCGCGCCATCCGAGACCCAGGATATCCCCGCGTCCAAGGGGGGTTACCTGTCGGACGTCCACCGCCAACTGTCCCGCAGCGGCAACGCCATGGCGCAAACGGCGGAGGCGCTGACGATGGCGCGCTTCGCGGCGACGTCGGCGAATCAACCGGTTGGGGACCCCGAAGGCGACCCGCGCGTTCAAGGTATTGAACGGCGGGCGGCCAGCGTGCATGAATGCGTGGCTCAGGCCGAGGCCCTACTGCGGGATTAGCGTGTCACGGGATCGGGCGTCGAGCTCACGGGGCTGTACCGGCCGGGTTCAAATGATCCGCTGCTCTCTGGCTCGGTTGATCGCGGCCGTCCGATTGTCGACATCGAGCTTGTTGTAAACGTGCACCAGGTGCGTTTTCACGGTGGCTTCGGAAATGAACAATTGTTTTGCCATGTTCCGGTTGCTCGCCCCGGTGGCCGCCAATTTGAGGATTTCGATTTCACGCGGAGACAAAGCGGATGCGGGTTTCGTGGTGCGCATCACGAGTTGCGCGGTCACTTGTGGGGAAAGCACGGGGCGGTTGGCAGCGGCATCAAGAACGGCTTGGCGCAGAGTTTCCTCCGGTGCGTCCTTCAGCAGGTATCCCGTGGCGCCGGCCTCCAGGGCCGAGAGGATGTCCGACTGCGCGTCGTAGGTCGTGAGGATCAACACGGGAGGGCCGCCGGCCGCCCGAATGGCGCGGGTTGCATCAATTCCCGTGGGGCCGGGGCCCATTTGAATGTCCATGACCACCACATCGATGTCGTGGTGACGGGAGCGCTGCTGGGCGGACAGGGCATCGCGCGCCTCGGCGACCACGGAGATGTCGGGCAGGCCCTCCAGCACGGCGCGCAGTCCGGCGCGCACCACGGGGTGATCATCGACCAGTAGGACTCGTGTGCTCATTGTGTGTCTCCGGGGAGGTCGGTGTCTGGGGAGCGGGGCGGTTCGGAGCCGCCCGATGCGGGGTCCACGACCCGGGGTGCGGTGTTCGCGGGCGGGGGATTCAGGGGCAGGCGAACGGTGACCGCGGTGCCGTCACCGGGGGCGGATTCAATGGTGGCCGTTCCACCGGCCGCGCTCACTCGGTCATGGAGGCCGGGCAGGCCGAATCCGTTGCAGGGCTCCGCCGGGGGCACCCGATCCGAAGTGAATCCCACGCCGTTGTCCACCACGTCCACGCTCACGTCGTGATCCCACCAGGACAAGCTGACCACGGCGTGCTGCGCACGGGCGTGCTGGGCCACATTGGCCAGCAACGTCTGGGCGGCACGCAGCAACACGGTCTGTTGGGCGAAATCGGCCTGCCCGGTGCCGTCCTCGGTGAACGCCACGGTGAGTTCATCGCCGCGCGCACGGGCCTCTTCCGTGGTGCGCTCACATAATTGGCGCAGCGCGTCCGCCAACGGAACGGCCAGAGCCGGGGACGAGAGGTTGTGGACGAACCTGCGGGCCTCGGCGAGGTTTTCGGATGCGGCGGTCTCGATGGTCCCTAATCGCTCATCGGTTCGGCGGACATCATCGCGTGACAGAGAGGCCCGGGCCGCTCGGGACATCAACACGATCGAGGACAGACCCTGGGCCAGGGTGTCGTGGATCTCGCGGGCCAAGCGTTCGCGTTCGGTGGCCTGACCGGCGGCGCGTTCGGTGCGCGCCAGTTCGGTCCGCGTGGTTTCCAAAGCGGACAGGGTGCGCTGGTAGCGGAGCACGTCCCGATACATGGCTCGGTAGGAGGACGCCATGACGACCGCGAACACCGCTCCCAGCACCGGGCCGTAAACCATGCCGGCCGTGAAGTCCTCGGCGCCGATGTGCAGCCGTTGGGACAGCACCACCCCGCTCGTCAGGACCACTACGCACGCCAACGCAATGGCGCGTGGGAGCAACAGGAGGAACAGGAAGAACAGCGGGAACACCACGGAAATGAAATTCTCGCTCATGAGGACCAAAGCGCCCCACAGCGCCGAGATCACCACTAGCCACGGCGCGGCCAGGAACCGGGGGTTGCGGTCGCTGCGACCGTGGGCGTACCGGTTCTCCCACACGGTACCCACCAGATACACGACCGCCAGCACGCACGCCAGGCACAGTGACCAGGCAAATTTCATGGGCGGGTCCGAGGCCATGCGCAGCACACCCAGCAACAACAACCCCGCGAAGCTCACGTGCAGGGCCAAGCGCAGCACCCGCAGCACCCGGGCGGTCGAGGTTGTTTCCACCGGGGTCTGCCTCCCGTGCCGGTTCGCTGGTCTCGTGTTCAGGCCGACGACGCCGCCGCGGCGTCGTCGGCCTCGCTAAGGCAGCATACGCGGCAAACCACGGTGTTCGGATCCATCAAAAGGTGGATTGCGCGCTCCACTCAACGGGACCGGCGAATCGCTCGGACGCCCGATGTGACGGCCGCGGGTTTCCGGGAATCTGTAAGGGAAGACAGCCGTCGTGAAGGCACCGGAGGTAGCCATGTTCGTCTCGGTGAGAGACATCGTTTTCGCCAAGGGGCGCGTAGCCCTGGTGGCGTCGGTGGTCGCGCTGATCACCATTCTCCTGATCATGTTGAGCGGGTTGACCAACGGGTTGGGTAAACAAAACACCGCCGCGTTGGAAACATTGGGTGCGCAACGCATTGTCTTCGGTCAGGCCGAGGGCACACAGGACATGCCCACGGTCACCACCTCGCAAATCACTCAGGATCAAATGGACGCCTGGGCGGCGGAGCCCGCGGTCGAACACGTCGAACCGCTCGTGGTCACGATGACCCAGGTGGGATCCGATTCCAAGGTGACCACCGGCGCCGTGTTGGGCCTGCCCGAGGATTCAATGTTCGCTCGCAAGATCGAGCTCCTCGAGGGTCAGCACCGGCCCCAGGACGGCCAGATCGTGTTGTCGGAGTCCTACGCGGATGATTTGGGCATCGGCCCGGGCGACACCGTGGGGATCGGTGGTAAAGATCTCGAGGTCGTTGGTTTCGTGCAGGACGAGTTCTACGGCCACTTGCCCGTGGCATGGCTGAGCGATGCGGATGCGCTCGCGGTCGCGCACCAGCCCAGCGCCACCGTGGGTACCGAGCTGCTGCTCCAGTTCGCAGCCGGCACCGACTCCGCCCGGATGGACGAGATCGGCGCGGAACTGGATGAGGGAACCGGCACGATCACCCGGACGACCCGCGAGTCGTTCCAGGCCATCCCGTCCTACTCCTCGGAGAACGGGTCGCTCATGCTCATGCAAGCCTTCCTCTACGGGATCTCGGCGCTCGTGGTGATTGCGTTCATCACCGTGTGGACGGTGCAGCGCACCCGCGACGTGGCGGTCCTGCGGGCCCTGGGTGCCTCGCGCGGCTACCTGGTGCGCGATTCGCTGGTTCAGGCAACCCTCGTGGTCGGAATCGGCGTGCTCATCGGCGCCCTGGTGGGTGGTCTGATGGGCTGGCTCGTGGCCACGCAGGTCACCGCCGTCCCGTTCCTGTTCTCGCTCACCGCCGTGGCCGTCCCGGCGCCCGGCGTGTTGCTGTTGGGCATTGTCGGTTCGCTGCTCGCCGTGCGCCGCGTTGCCAAAGTCGACCCCATGATTGCCCTGGGAGGCAACTGATCATGTCCACCACCACTCATACCGCTCCCTGGAACGACCAGCAGACCACGGCCGGCACCCCGGCCCTCGAACTGTGCGAGGTCACCCTCGCTTATCCGGACGGCAAGGGTCCCGACGGCGCTCCCCGCACCATCACCGCGCTGGACCGCGTGTACCTGGCGGCCGTTGCCGGCACGATGACCGCGCTGACCGGCCCGTCCGGTTCGGGTAAATCATCGCTACTGGCCGTGGCATCCACGCTGTTGAATCCAACCTCCGGCGAGGTCCGCATTGGTGGGGTTGCCGTGGGAAACCTGTCCGAGAAGGACCGTGCGCGGTTGCGTCGCGAAGAAGTGGGCACCGTCTTCCAGCAGCCGAACCTGATCCCCTCGCTGCGGGCCGAGGATCAGTTGGTGGTGACCAGTCACATCCGCGGCGCTCGAGGTGGCGCCACGCGGCACGCGCGGGAACGGGCGCGGCAACTGCTCGAGCTGGTGGGGCTGGAGGGCGCCGGGCGGCGCCGTCCGCACGAACTGTCCGGCGGCCAACGGCAGCGCGTCAACATTGCCAGGGCCCTCATGGGAGAGCCCAAGCTTCTCCTCGTGGACGAACCCACCTCTGCCCTGGACCAGCAGCGTTCGGCCGAGGTCATGCAGCTGCTCAAGAACATGACCCGCACGTTCGACCTGGCCACCGTGGTGGTCACCCACGACCTGGAATTCGTGGACATGGCCGACCGTGAGGTCACCATGCTGGACGGCACGCTGACCGGCTGAGCGCAGCCCGTTCCGCGCCCCCGAATCCAGTACGGCGACGCCGTAGAACGTATTTGTCAAATTGTTACAGGACCCTTGGGGGTCGGCGCCCCCACCTCTAGGGTGAAGCCATGTTTGTCGATCCGCAGCGCTGTTGTCGCTTCTCACGAAGGCCCTGACGAGCCGGTCATAAAACATGGCCGCTGTCTACAGATGCCGCCCTCCCAGCCCTCGGCCATCCCATCGCATTGGGACGTGCCCACCCTGCGATGCCGTCCTTCCGCCCACACTTCTGCACCTTGCGAGAAAACCCCATGACCACCACCACAGCCCCCGCGACGACCACCGATACCGGCCTGCGCCTGAAAAAACTTGGGCAGCACATCGGCGCCCGGATCGAGGGCCTGGACTTGTCCGGGCCCCTGGAGGAAGGCACGGTGTCCGCGATCCGGGCGGCGCTGAACGAGCACAAGGCGTTGGTCTTCACCGACGCCGGGATCAGCTCCGATGCCCAGCAAGAGGCCTTTGCGGCCCACTTCGGACCGCTGACCACCGCCCACCCCACCGTGACCTTCCACGAGGGCACTCCCAAGACGGTGCTACCCGTGGACAGTGAGGAGTCGGTGGCCAACCAGTGGCACACCGATGTCACCTTTGTGATCAACCCGCCGCAGATATCCACTTTGCGGGCGGTGGTGCTGCCCACGTACGGCGGGGAGACCCTGATCGCCAACACTGCCGCCGCCTACAAGTCCCTACCGCGGGAGCTGCAGCACTTGGCGCAGACTCTGTGGGCCGAGCACACCAATGCCTCGGACTACATTCGGCCCCGGACGGTGCAGGGGGAGAAGGAGCAGCAGTACCAGCAGGCCTTTGTGTCCCAGACCTTCCGCACGGTCCACCCCGTGGTACGGGTGCATCCGCTGACAGGGGAGAAGGGGTTGTTCATCGGAGCCTTCGCCCAGCGGCTGCGGATCCTCGGGGTCTCCGCGCACGAGTCCGCGGACCTGCTGCGGCTTCTCCAGGCGCACGTCACCCGTCCCGAGCACGTGGTCCGGGTGGGGTGGGAGCCGGGGCAGGTGGTGGTCTTCGACAACCGGATCACCCAGCACTACGCGATCGACAACTACGACCGCGCCCCGCGAAAACTGAACCGGATCACCGTGGCCGGGGACGTCCCGGTCGGGGTCCACGGGCAGCGCAGTCACTCCCTCGAAGGAGACTCCTCGCAGTACTCCCCAATCGTCGAACTCCCTTGACCTGCTGCCCGTGGTCTCGAGGCCAGGTCGTTGATCGTCGGAGAGCCGGCCTCACAGGGGCGAGCAGCTGCCAAAAGACCCCGTTCTCCTGGTTATCCAGGGGAACGGGGTCTTTGCTCATCGAGCCACCTGCCGGAATCGAACCGGCGACCTATTCTTTACGAGGGAATTGCTCTACCGACTGAGCTAAGGTGGCGCAGCAGAACCGAGCATGGTTCAGATGCACCCAAGACAGTAGCAGACAACGCCGCTCGGGCCCCAATCAGCGGGGTTTTTGCTACCTCAGGCGTTGGTATAGCGGTTCTTCGCCCGTGGCAGCCCCAGGCGCTCGCGCAGGGTGGAACCTTCCGTGGGTGCAGGGTCAGTGCCGACCAGCTCCGGGATCACCCCGGCGGCCGCCCGGATCGCCAGTTCCACGTCGTAGGGCCCCGTTTCCAGGACGACGCCGCTCACACCGACCTGAACCCAGCTCGCCACCAGTTCCGGATCGAGAGCAGCCGAGTCTGCGTCGATCACGACGAACACGCGGGCGGACGGGTTCCACTCGAGAACCGTGAGGGTCTCGGGGCCCACGGACTCCACCGGGAGCAGAACGGCGTCGGCGTGTTCCACCGCGGCGCGCAGATCTTCGAGGGAAACATCCGCGGTACGTTCTACGAAAACCGGAAGGTGCCCCTGCGTGGGGCGAGGGACGATCGAGGGCCCCTTCACGGTGAACTCCTCACCCGCGGAATCGGTTCCGCTGAAGTCCACGTAGTGCAGCTTGGAACGATCCACGAACCGGCCGGTGGTTTGATCGCGGATCTCCGCGTCCGCCTCCCACGAATCCCACAACCTGCGGACCACGTCGATGACGTCCGCGGTTTCCGCCCAGGCGGCCTCCGGGGAAGGTGCGGCGCGTCGACCGACGTTGGCGGCGGCGTCGGCCCCCAAAGAAGGCGCGAAGACAACACCGGCGCGGCCGTGCGTGGCCCAATCCAGGGACGCGCTCTCGGTGCCCATCAGGAACGGCTCGGTGTGGGTCGTGCGCAGGGTGGGGACCAGGCCCACGGAGCTGGTCCGGGGGCCCAACCACGCGGCCGTCTGCAGCGCGGACAACCGGCCCGCCGCGGGCCCGGAGGCGGGTGCGGTGTCCAGCTCGTCATCAAGTAGCACGAACGCGGCACCGGCGGTCTCCGCGTCGACGGCGGCCTGACGAAGGGCGGCACCGGAGAAATATTCTGCGGGAGCCACGCGATCGATTCCCGGCCGGGGTGTGATGCGCGCGGCGATCACGAACGTAGGGGTGCTCATATCAGGCCTCCTGACCATTGGTAGCTGCGGCGCGGGCGGTAGAGCGTGCCCGCGACCATTCGGTGGCGGGACGGTAGCCGCCCAGCTCCATGGTGGTGCGCAGCGTGGGGTCCTCCTCCGCATAGGAATCGGGGTACACACCCATTTCCTGCAACCGGGGGACCACGGAGTCCACGAATTCGTCGAGGCCACCCGGCACCACGGTGGGAATCAGGATGAAACCGTCCGCGGCCCGCTCCTGGATGTACTGGTTCATCTGCCGGGCCACGGTGTCCGCGGAGCCGACAAAGGCGACACCGGGAGCCTCACGCACCACCAGGTCGTGGATGGACAGGTTCTCGGCCTGGGCGATCTCGCGCCAGCGCTGTGCCGTGGCCACCGGGTCCTTGACGTGCTTGACGCGGCCCTGGGAGACCTCGGGGCCGTCCAGCACGGGGTCGAAGTCGGGGAGCGGGCCGTCCGGATCGAACGAGGAGAGGTCCGTGTTCCACACGCGTTCCAGTGTGGCGATCGCGGTGGCACCGGAGTGCTGGGCGTAGGCCTGCTCCCGGGCGCGTTCGGCGGCGTCGGCGTCCGTGTCACCCAGGACATAGGAGACGCCCGGGTAGATGCGCAGGTCGTCCTCGGCGCGGCCGTACTTGGCGAGGCGGCCCTTGGTGTCCTTGTAAAAGGCCTTGCCGTCCTCCAGCTCGGAGTGGCGCGTGAAGATCACGTCGGCGGAGCCCGCGGCGAACTCACGGCCGGAATCCGAATCCCCGGCCTGGAAGATCACCGGGTGAACCTGGGGGCTGCGGGGCACGTCGAAACGACCGGAGATGTCGAAGAATTCGCTGTGATGTTCGTAGGCACCCGCGGTTTCGTCCGCGTCCTGCGCGGAGGCGGGCCAGGATTCCCACAACTGCCGGGCGGCGTCAATGAAGTCCTCGGCGCGCTGGTACCGCCGGGGGTAGGGGAGGTAGCCGCCGCGGCGGAAGTTCTCACCCGTAAACGCATCGGGGCTGGTCACCACGTTCCACGCGGCACGGCCACCGGAGAGGTGATCCAGGGTCGCGAATTGCCGCGCCAGCTCGTACGGCTCATGGAAGGTGGCGGTCAGTGTTCCGGCCAGGCCAATGCGCTCGGTGGCTGCGGCCACGGCCGACAGCACCGTGAGGGTGTCCGGGCGGCCCATGACATCGAGGTCACAGATCTTGCCGTTCATCTCGCGCAGCCGCAGCCCTTCGGCCAGGAACAGGAAATCCATGAGGCCTCGCTCGGCGGTCTGCGCCATGTGAATGAACGAATCCACCGCAATGTGGCTTTCACTGCGCGGATCGGACCAAATCGTGGTGTTGTTGACGCCCGGAAAATGCGCCGCCAGGTGAACTCTGCGCGGTGAGCTGCTCATGACCTACCCTCTGTCGACAACGGTCCCGGACATGGTTGAGCGACCGGGCACTCCCATCCATGGTGCCGCCGCCACCGCGGTTGATTCCAGCCGGCTGACTTGATTCTTCACACGCTGTCACAGAGCGTCACACCGACCTGCGCCCTCACTGCCCGCGGCGATAGCGTGGCGGATACTGTCCGCAGTGCCCGTCCGTCAGGGGGGAGCACGCAACGTTCTGGAGGTCACCGGTGGACTCAAGCAGCGTCACATTCGTGGGTGGGGGTCCGCGTGCGGCCATGGTCTTGGAGCGCATCACCGCCAATTACCCGCACGACGCGGCGCCATTCACCGTCCACGTGGTGGAACCCTTTGAACCGGGAGCGGGTCGGATCTGGCGTTACGACCAGTCACCCCTGTTGAAACTCAATTCGATGGCGCAGGACATCACCATGTTCACGGACCGCTCCGTGCAGTGCGCGGGGCCCGCGCGTGAGGGGCCCACGCTGCTGGAGTGGTGCGGAGCCGTGCTCTCGGGAGAAATCACCGACCACCGGATCACCGACCCCGAGATCATGGCCCAGGTGCGTGAGCTGGGTCCGGAAAGCTTTCCCACCAGGCAACTGCAATCGTTTTATCTGGGCTGGTTCTACCGCCTGACCGTTGAGCACGCGGCCTCCAACGTGCGCGTGGAAACTCACCGTGCCACGGTCACTGCCGTGACGGACACCGAGCTCGGGCACACGGTGAACCTGGATTCGGGCGAGACCATCGCCTCGGATGCGGTGGTCTACACCGTGGGCCACACGGACAGCATGGGCTCCAACACCCAGCTGACCCGCGAACGCACGGCCGGTGCCCGCGGGGGTTTCTACGCTCCGCCCGCCTACACCAACGACGTCGATTACTCGCCCGTGCGCGCGGGGGACCGCGTGATCGTGACCGGCATGGGGTTGGCTTTCATCGACCTCATGGTGCTGCTGTACGAGGGCCGCGGGGGACGCTTCCAGATCTCCGGGCAGCGGGTGGACGGTCAACCCCGCGAAGGGATTCGCGACGGCGGTCCCCTCACCTACGTTGCGTGCGGCCGGGAGCCCCAGCTCTTTGTGGGATCCCGCCGCGGGGTCCCGTACCACAGCAAGATCACCTCGGTGCTCTCCGCCGATCCTGAGCCCTTGCGCTTCATCACCGCGGACACCGTGAACCGGTTGTTGGAGCAGCACAACACCCTCAACTTCCACGAGCACTTGTGGCCGCTCATTAATCAGGAGCTCGGTTACCACGTGTACCGGGAGCTGATCGTGGGGCACCCGGAACGCGCCCGGATGAGCTGGGAGGAGTTCGCACCCGCATACCGCGCGGCCTCCTGGGGGAGTAACGAGCTGCAGCGGCTCGTGCGCACGGCCATCCCCGATTCCCGCTATCGCGTGGATCTGGCGTCGATCGATCGACCCTTCGAGGACATGTTCTTCGAGGACCCCCAGCAGGTCCAGGACGCCCTGGTGCGCTACATCGAGCGCGACCTGACCCTGCGGACCCATCCGGATCATTCCGAGACCCAGGCGCTCTTCCTGGCACTACTTCGCACCTACATGGAAGTGGGCCGGTTGGTTCCTTTGGAGCACCTGGACGATGAATCCCAGCGACTCGTCCCGGGGTGGTGGCACGGCTTCTTCAGCTTTGTGGACTCGGGCCCGCCCGCTCATCGCCTCCAAGAGTTGCTGGCCCTGCACCGAGCCGGCTTCATCACGTTCCTGGGCCCCGATCTGGAGGTCACCACGGCACACCAGGACGCGCCCGAGGGAACTGCGGCGTTCCGGGCGCGCTCGCGGGCCGGCGGTGCGGATGTCTCCGCGAACAGCTGGATCGAAGCGCGATTGCCCGCGCCCACGGTGGTCTCGTCCGCTGATCCGGCGCTGCACCACGTGCATTCGAGCGGAGCAGGAGTCGAGCAGAACTTCGAAACCGAGGACGGCGCCACGGTCAGTACCGGCAAGCTCGTGGTCGAATCCACTGCTCAGGTGGTGGACCGCGCCGGAGCCGTGCAGCCCACGGTGTTCGCGGCGGGAAACTTCACGTCCGCCTGGAATGTCGGAGCGTTCGCACGCCCGCACGCCAACTCCGCACCCTTCAGGCAATGCGATGAACTGGCCCGCACCGTGTTGAGCGCCCTGGGGCTACCGGTGGTCCCGGCGAGCTAACCACACGTGGCGCCCTGTTTCGGTACGGTGCCGGAGACCAGGTAATTGTCCACGGAGTCCTTGATGCACGAGTCGCCGGACACGTACGCGGTGTGACCCCAGCCGTCATGGGTCAGGAGTCGTGCGTTGCCAAGCTCCGCCACGAGCGCTTCCGACCATGCGTAGGGGGTGGCGGGATCGTGGGTCGTGCCCACCACGAGCAGTGTTTCATCGGTGTCCGCTGCGTAGGAATCGAGGGGTGTGACGGGTTCGTCCGGCCAGCCCTGGCATGCGGCGTCACCGTAGCTGAGGTACGGCCCGAACGTGGGAGCCTCCTCGGCCATGGTCTCTGCGGCTTGCGCCATGTCCTGATCGGAGATCCCACGCGAGACGGTGTCCAGACAATTGACGGCCGTGAAGGCCTCGGACACGTTCGAGGTGTACTCGCCGGAGGAGTTCCGGCCGTGGTTGGAGTCCGAGTACCCCATGAGCTCGTCGAAGTTCCCGTCAAAGGCCTTCTCGAGTGCGGAGTTCAACTGCGCATAGGACGCCGTGGAGTACAGGGGGACCAGAATGCCCTCCACAGCGTTCACGGCCGTGATCCGGCGCCCGTCGGACACGGTGATGTCCTCGTCAGACACCTTGGCCAGTAGACCCTGGATCTGCTCCATGCCGGCAGCCACGCCGTCAGTTCCCACGGCACAGCGGTTATTCGAATCCTGGCAGTCCTGGACCCAGTGCCGGAGGTTGTCCTCGAAGCCCTTGGCCTGGTCCAGCGTCACAGCCCGTTCGTCCATGGTGGGATCCACGCCGCCGTCCAGCACGAAGCGTCCGGTGCGCTGCGGGAACAGGTGTGCGTAGGTGGCGCCGATCTCGGTGCCGTAGGAGAAGCCCAGGTAGTGGGTGGCCGGCTGGTCGAAGACCGCGCGCAGCACGTCCAGGTCCTTGGCCACGGACTGGGTATCCATGTGGGCCACCACGGGGGATGACTTCTCGTGGCACTTGGCCCCGATCTGCGCGTACGTGGCACGCATGTCATCCACCGTTTCGGTGCCTGGTTCGAACGCGGGCTCGGCTCGCCACTCGTCCATTTCTTGATCGGTGAGGCAGTCAATGCCGTCCGAGCGTTCCACGCCGCGGGGGTCGAAACCCACGATGTCGTAGTTGTCCCGTACCGAGGCCGAGGCGAAGAAGCCCGCGGACAGCATCATGTCCACCCCGGACCCGCCGGGACCTCCGGGGTTCAAGAACAGGGTGCCCTGGGGATCGTCCTCGGAGGCGGACAACCGGGAGACCTCCACGAATGTGTCTCCGGCGCCGGGGTTCGCGTAATCCACGGGAACGCTCACGCGGGCGCACTCGAGGTTCTTGGCGGCGTCCTGATCCTCCTGGGAGTAGTCGCACTCACCCCATGAGAGGTCCTGGGTGTAGTACGTGGCCAACGCGGAATCGGTGCCCGCGGTGACGTCAGGATCGGCCTGGGACGCTGCCCCCGAGCCAGAGTCCTGCTGAGACTGCGGAGCGCAGCCGGTCAGCGCCAGAGCTGCTACGGCAACGGCGGCGGCCACCCAACGGGCCGGGGGAGTACGAGTCACGGATTTCCCTTCGGTGCCGCTCAGACGAGCGAGACCATCATGGCTTCGAAGGCCAGTTGTGCGTTGACGTTGGTGCGGATCCGGTCCCTGGTCTCACTGATCACATCAATTCGTTCCAGGGTCTGTTCCGCGCTGCTGTTGACGGCGTAGTCCTGGATGTCACGCGTGAGGTGCTGGTTGATCAGTTCGGTTCCGGTGTGCAGCTGCACGCTGAGCACGTCACGGTAGAACGTGGTCAGATCGATCAGGAAACGGTCCAGGGTGTCCGTCTGAATCCGGCGGGAGCGCCGTTTTTGATCCGCTTCTAAACGGTTGAGCGCACCGCGGATCGCGGGCGGCATCCGACCGGATTCGGGTGCACCGAGGGCCACGAGCAACTGCGCGCGTTCCTCGTCATTACGGGCTTCCGCGTTGGCGGCGGACTCGTCCACCGCGAGCCGGTGCAACCGGTCGGCCGCGCGGACGGCCTGGGTCACACCGCGCATGTTCAGCGGCAGGGACACCACTTCTTGGCGGCGCGTGCGGGCGTCGTCGTAGAGGGCCAGACGGGTGGCGATTCCCACGTGGCACTGGGCCAGCCGCGCACATTCAACGGCGCGTTCCTGACTCACGCTGTGCCGACTGACGAGCAGCTGGGCCACGTCCTGGGCGGAAGGAACTTTCAGGGTGACGGGACGGCAACGCGAGCGGATGGTCACCAGCACATCCATGGGGGAGGGCGCGCACAGCAACCAAATGGTGTGCGGCGGGGGTTCTTCGATGGCCTTGAGCATCACGTTGGAGGTGCGCTCGGTCATCCGGTCCGCGTCCTCCACGATCATCACGCGCCACTGACCCACCGACGGGCGGTCCTGCGCCTTGACCACGAGCTCGCGGGCTTCCTCGATGCTGATCTGGGGGTTTTCCGTGACGAAGTGCATGACATCCGCGTGCGACCCCGCAAAGGCCGTGCGGCACGCGTGACACTCACCGCAGCCGGTGCCGTGTTCGCACAACAGCGCCGCAGCCAATGCTCGCGCGGCGGTGGAACGACCGGAACCCGGTGGGCCGGTGAACAGCCACGCATGAGTGGGGTTGTTGTCCCGGGCGGCGCGTTCGAGCTGTTCCACCACGTGATGCTGGCCCACGAGCTGATCCCACACGGTCATGGCAGCACCTCCGCAAGACGCCTGAGAATCTGATCGGTGATGACCTGGGCGGGTTGATCCGCGCTCAACACCAGGTACCGCTCCGGAGCGGCGGCGGCGAGTTCACGGAAGGCCTGATTGACCACCGTGTGGAAGTCACGGTCCTCACCCTCCATGCGGTCGGCCGCGCGGCCTCGGTCGGTGCGGCGACTCTCGGCCACGGAGGTCTCCACATCCAGCAACACGGTGAGGTCGGGCGTCAAACCGCGTAGCGCCCACTCGTTGAGTTCCTGGACGTTCCCCAGCCCCAGGCCGCGGGCGGCGCCCTGATACGCCACGGAGGAATCCACGAACCGGTCGGAGATCACCACGTCACCGCGCTCGATGGCGGGGCGGATGAACCGGTTCACGTGATCCGCACGGGCGGAGGCGAACAACAGGGCCTCCGTGTGGGGATCCACCGGCGCGTGGGTGGGATCGAGCACGAGCCCGCGCACGGATTCGGCCAGGGGAGTGCCCCCGGGCTCGCGCGTGCGGGCCACGGTGCGCCCCTGGGATTCAAGGGCGCGCGCCACCGCCCGGACCTGGGTGGATTTCCCGGCCCCGTCCCCGCCTTCGAAGACGAGCAGTGCACCGCGCGCAGTCTCATTCACGCGCTCAACTGTACCGAGTGTGACCGACAGGCTGTACGCCGAACTGCCCGGGTGCAGTGCGAGCGCCGTGGCGCTCGCGCATTACCCTGGAACCATGCGTAAAGACACAGTGGTCGTCTCCGGCGGCCGACCCGCCCACGAGCACGACGCTCCCGTGAACCCGCCCGTGGTCCTCACCTCCACCTATCGAGGTGCCGGTGATCTCAACGACCGGGACCGCACGTATGCGCGGTTCACCAACCCCACGTGGGAGGCGTTCGAGGACGTTCTCGCCGACCTCGAGGACGCTCCGATTCCCGCGCTCAGCTACGCCTCCGGTATGGCCGCCGTTGCGTCCGTGCTGACGCTGGTTCCCGTGGGCGGCACCCTGGTCATGCCTCAGCACTGCTACCAGGGGACCCTCCAGCTGGCTCACCGGCTCGAGGAACGTGGGATTTTCGCCGTACGCACCGTGGACGTCGCTGATACCGACGCCACGATCGCGGCCCTCCGTGGCGCGGACGTCCTGTGGCTGGAAAGCCCCACCAACCCCATGCTCGAGGTTGCCGATCTGCCCGCCGTGCTTGCCGCGGCCCGCGAGGCCGGTGTGCTGTCCTGCGTGGACAACACGTTCGCGACTCCTCTGCTGCAGCGGCCGCTCACCCTCGGCGCGGATCTCGTGGTGCACTCGGTCACCAAGTACCTGGCCGGCCATTCCGACGTCGTTCTGGGCGCCGTGGTCTGCTCCACACCCGAGCTGCGGGCCAACCTCAAGAAACAGCGCTCGCTCGAGGGCGCCATCCCCGGTCCCTTCGAGGCGTGGCTCGCGCTGCGTGGCGTGCGCACGTTGTCCGTGCGACTCGAACGCTCCATGGCCAGCGCCGCCGAGCTGGCTCGTCGGCTCAGTGCGCACCCCGGGGTGTCCGAGGTTCGGTACCCGGGACTACCGAGCGACCCGGGTCACGAACGCGCTGCGGCCCAGATGGACGGCGGATTCGGTTCGATCATCTCCCTCGTCCCGCTCGCCGAAGTCGCCGCGACCCAAACGCTCGTGGAGGGCCTGAGTGTGTGGACCCCGGCCACGTCCCTGGGTGGCGTGGAGTCCTTGGTGGAGCGGCGGCGTCGGCACCACGACGAACCGGACACCGTACCGGACACCCTGTTGCGGCTGTCCGTGGGAATTGAGAACGTGGATGACTTGTGGGAGGACCTGAAAGCGGGTCTGGACGAACTGGTAGATCGGTAGACTGAACAACGTGACCTCAATCCCCTGGGCCATTGCACTGGCCAGTTACCTGGACTACGCCATCACGCTGGTGGTGGCCGCGCTGAGCCTCATGGCCGCCCTGGACTGCGTGCGCCGTTCCGCGCCGCAGTTCGAGCGCGCCTGGAAACGGACCAAGACCTTTTGGCTGGCGTTGACCGCCGGCGCCGCCGTGGTGAGCGTCCTGAGCGCGGTGTTCTCCACCATGTCGCTGATCAGCAGCGGCTATCCGGGTCAAGGGTCATTGATTCTCATGCTGATTGCCGCGACCATTGCCGGCGTCTATCTGGCCGACGTGAAGCCAGCGGTGTCCAGCGAGTCCGGCAATCCCGGTTACTGGTAAGCCGTCCTCACCGGTGTGCCGGCACCGCCCGCTCAGTGGGTTTTCACCGCGTCCCACGCGACCGTGAGCTCCCCCAGGCGCCAACGGGATTCACGGTGCAGCACGGGCCAACCCTCGGCGCGCAACCGTGCGCACATCGCCAACCAACGTTGCCGGGATCCGAAGGATGCCAGGGGAGCGAGGGCCAGCCACGCGGCGTCGGCGGCGGCGAGGAAGTGCTGGATGCGCTCGCCGGGCACGTTGTGATGAATCAAAGCCTTGGGCAGGCGCTCGGCCACGTCCGACGGGCGCTCGAAGCTCCCGAGCTGCATGCTGATCGTCAGGGTCAACGGGCCGGTGGCATCGCAGCAGATCCAGGTGGCCCTGCGGCCGATCTCGTCGCACGTGCCGTCCATGAACACTCCGCCCGGTGCCAACCGTGAACACGCGAGTTCCCACGCGGCCGGAACATCGCGCTCGTCGTACTGGCGCAACACGTTGAAGGCGCGGATGAACGCGGGGGAGCGGCCGGGAATCGGAATCTCGAAGCCGCCGCGCCGAAAGCTCAACCCGGGACGGGAAAACGCTTGCGCCGCGGCCACGCGATCCGGATCGATCTCCACACCCACCACCTCGATATCGGGGCGCACGCACAAGAACCGGTCGCTCATCTCGACCGTGGTGGTGGCGGCCGCTCCGAAGCCCAGATCGACCACGAAAGGATCCGTCGCGCGGCGGAGCACGGAGGCCAGCGGGCCGAGGGCATAGCGGTCCGCGCGGCGCAATCGATTGGGGTTGGTGGTACCCCGGGTGACGGTTCCTACGGGGCGGGAGCGGGCTGGCACATCGTCACTGTAACGGCGCTGGGTGACACACGCGAATAACACGTGCCAACGGCTCACGCGGGTGGAAGAATGAGGCCATGGCTAATGATTCAGCAACACACAAGCTCATCCTCCTGCGCCACGGGCAATCGGAGTGGAACGAGAAGAACCTGTTCACCGGCTGGGTGGATGTGCCGCTGACCGAGAAGGGCAGGGCTGAGGCCAAGCGCGGTGGTGAGTTGATCAAGGACAACGACCTCGCACCGGACGTTCTCCACACGTCACTGCTGCGCCGGGCCATCAACACGGCCAATATCGCCCTGGACGCCGCGGACCGGCACTGGATTCCCGTCAAGCGTTCGTGGCGCCTGAATGAGCGCCACTACGGCGACCTGCAGGGCAAGGACAAGACGCAGGTGCGCGACCAGTACGGTGAGGACCAATTCATGGTGTGGCGCCGTTCCTACGACACCCCGCCTCCCGCACTGGATGACTCCTCCGAGTTCTCGCAGGCCGGTGACCCCCGCTACGCGGACGTGGCGGACCTGCCCCGTACCGAGTGCCTCAAGGACGTACTCGAGCGCTTCCTGCCGTACTGGCAGGAGCAGATCGTCCCGGACCTGAAGGCCGGTAAGACCGTGCTCGTGGCCGCGCACGGTAACTCGTTGCGGGCGCTCGTGAAGCACCTGGACGATATTTCCGACGAGGACATCGCCGGGTTGAACATCCCCACCGGTATCCCGCTGTACTTCGAGCTGGACCACAACCTCAAGCCGGTCACGATCGGCGGTGCCTACCTGGATCCCGAGGCAGCTGCCGAATCGATCAAGGCCGTAGCCAACCAGGGCAAGAAGTAACTCTCGGTTCCACCACACGAAGAACGCCCCCACCGCGTGGTGGGGGCGTTCTTCATAGGTTTGCGATGGGATCGGCAACGTGCTGCGCGTCGATACCGGGCGAGCGCGGCCGGGTTCTTTCGAAACTCGTGATTATTCGCCGGTGTCGCTGCCGATGTGGCCGTGGCCGGTGGGGTGTGCGTCGGAGACGGGAGCCCAGTCACCGGTGACCAAGTAGGAGACCTTGCGAGCCACGGACACGCAGTGATCGCCGATGCGCTCGAGGTAGCGAGACGCCAGAGTGACGTCCACCGCGGTGGGCACCGAGGAATCCCAGTTGGGATCGGCCAGCATGTCGAAGACCCTCTGGTGCTTTTGATTGAGCTCGGACTTCAGTGAGTAGATCTCGTCCGCAACCGTCATGTCGCGGTCCTCGAGAACCAAGATCACCCGTTCGATCAACTGGAGATCAAGGTCGAACATTGCCGCGAAGTGATCACTCAGCGACTCCGGGAGCACGGGCTCCGGGAAGCGCATGCGTGCCAATTGGGACAGGTGGCGAGCCAAGTCACCCATGCGTTCGAGCGAGGCGCTCATTCGCAGGGCGCCCACGATCATGCGGAGGTCGGAGGCAACGGGGGACTGCAGCGCCAGGATGTCGATGGAGCGCTCGTCCAAGTCGTTCTGGAGGAAGTCGATACGGGCGTCGTTGGAGATGACCTCTTCGGCCACCTGCACGTCCGCTTCGAGGAAAGCGACCTTGGAGCTCTTCAGTGCCTGCTGCACAAGAGTGGCGATCTGAATCAGCTCTTCACCTACCTGGTGAAGTTCAGCCTGGAAAACCTTGCGCACAGAGAGCGTCCTTTCGTTCAGAGCATTCGTTGGTCACGTAGTTTACGCGATACTGCTGTCCAGCCGGCAGCTCGAACCCGGAGGGGCACGATGCATACGCACGAGCGCTCTCACACTCGCAGGGGCGAATGAACTGTGACTCACCCCGAGGTGAACGTTGGTTGAACCCGGTGTGCAACGCCCGGAATGCGCGCCGAGCGCTCGATCCCTCCGTCTAAGCTGGGCAGGGTGAGCATGACCTCCGTTGCCCTTCTCGCGGGCTTTGTCGGTTTCCTGCTCGGCATCAGTGGATTGGTCGCCGTGCGGGTCAGCCAGCGTCGCCGCCGTTCCGCGGTGACCGTGGAAGAACCCACCCTGCCCGAGGGGACCGCCGAGATCCTGGCCGCCCTCGGTCTGGCCTACGTGGTGGTCGACGGGGTGGACGGCGTGATCAGGGCGTCCCCGGCCGCCTACGCGTACGGGATCGTCCGGGGCCACACCGTGGTTCACCCGGAGTTGCTGCAGATGATCAGACGCACCAGGCGCAACGGCGCGGTCGAGGAAAGGCGCTTGGAAATCACTCGCGGCACGTTGGAGAAGAGCGCTCTCGTGCTGGACATTCGCGTGGTCACCATTGCGGAGGAATACATTCTTCTCCTCGCCGACGACGAAACCGACATCGTTCGCGCACAGTCCATCCGTAACGACTTCGTAGCGAATGTGTCTCACGAGCTCAAGACGCCCGTGGGTGCGATCAGTTTGCTTTCCGAGGCTCTCGCGGACGCCGCCGAGGACCAGGAGGCCGTGCGGCACTTCGCGAACAGCCTGCACAAGGAGGCGGTACGGTTGACCGCACTGGTCCAGGACATCATCGAACTGTCCCGGTTGCAGGGCGCCGACGTGGTGTCGAAGGGGACCGTGGTGGACTTGAACAAAGTGGTGAGTGAGGCGGTGGATCGCACCCGCCTGACCGCCGAGGCCAAGGGCATTTGCATCAAGGTGGGGGGCACCCTCAAGACCCCGGTCTACGGGGATCCGGACCTCCTGGTGACAGCCACACGCAATCTTATAGACAACGCAGTGCGGTATTCGCCGGAGAACACTCGCGTGGGTGTTGGGCTGCGGGAACGGGACGGCACGGCCCAACTCATGGTCACTGACCAGGGGCCGGGGATACCCGACGCGGAGCAGGACCGAATTTTTGAGCGCTTCTACCGTGTGGACAGCGCGCGCTCACGCCAGACCGGAGGCACAGGACTGGGGTTGAGCATCGTCAAGCACGTGATGGCCCAGCACGGCGGAGAGGTGTCCGTGTGGTCGCAGTCCGGGCGAGGATCCACCTTCACGCTGGTGATTCCCCAAGCGGAGGACCTGGACGCACACAACGGCCCGGTGGCCGTCTCCACCAACGAACGCATGCACCTAGAGGAGGAGCGTAAGTGACCCGTATTCTGATGGTCGAGGACGAAGAGTCTCTCAGCGATCCCCTGGCGTATTTGCTGGGTAAAGAGGGCTTTGACGTGACCGTGGTGGCTGATGGCCTCTCCGCGGTCAGCGAGTTCGATCGGTCCGGAGCGGATCTTGTCCTCCTGGATCTGATGCTGCCCGGTCAATCGGGCACGGAGGTCTGCAAGCAGATCCGTCAACAGTCGACCGTTCCCATCATCATGCTCACCGCCAAGGACGCCGAGATCGACAAAGTCCTGGGACTCGAACTGGGCGCGGACGACTACGTGACCAAACCGTATTCCGCCCGTGAACTCGTGGCTCGGATCCGAGCCGTGCTGCGGCGTCGGGCGGAACCCGACGAGCTGATCACCGCGACCGTCGCTGCGGGCCCGGTCCGCATGGACGTGGAACGCCACGTGGTCAATGTTGCCGGCGAGGCCGTGACCATGCCGCTCAAAGAGTTCGAGCTCCTGGAGATGTTGCTCCGCAACGCGGGCCGGGTGTTGACCCGCGGGCAGCTCATCGACAGGGTGTGGGGATCCGATTACGTGGGTGACACCAAAACCCTGGACGTGCACATCAAGCGTTTGCGTTCCAAGGTCGAACCGGACCCTTCGCAACCCCGTCACATCGTGACGGTGCGCGGTCTGGGATACAAGTTCGAGGCCTGAAAAGGGTCTGACACGGTGAGAGGGCCTCATCCCGGTGGGATGAGGCCCTCTCACGTCAAGGCTGGCTGTTCGGTCAGTGACCGCCCTCTTCGGACTCCGCCTTGGGAGTGTTGGAAGGGTTGGCCGGAGTGGACGGTGCACCGCCGGGCATCAACGATGCGTAGCGCGGGTAGGTGTGGTCCAGCACGGGCACCGACTGAGTGGAGGACTGGCCGTCCGCCTCGAGCTCGGTTTCGACCATGAGGCCCGGCCCGGCACCGGCCCGGTCAACCATCACGGGTTCCGACGTCTCCAGCATCACCGTGTCGTTGGCGGGAACCTCGACCTCTGCCGTGGCGCCGTCCGCGTCAATCGACAAGGTGGCCGGCTCGGAGCCCTCGTTGACCACGGAGCCGATCACGCGGCCCTCGGAGTCCGCATCCGCGGCAAGGATCATGAGGTTGCGTACCTTCACGTCACCCAGGTCGGCCTGAATGCCGTCCGAGGGCGCGTACTCGTCCGCGGTGGCCTGAGGGCTCACGTACCCGCAACCGGTTGCGGTCAACAATGCGGCGGCCGCAGCAGCACCCAAACCAAAGTGCTGCAGCTTCTTGCGGGCGGCGTTCTTCACGGCACGAACTCCTCGGGCTCTAAGACGATGTGTCGAATATCTGCGGCAAGTCTAGCGTTTTGGCGACGCAACGTCTGCATCCGCGTACGGGGACACGCTCGCGGCGTCGTCCGTGACGAGCACGGCACAATGCTGCCGCATCCGCCATTTCGCGCGGGATTCCGGGGGAGCTGGGCCGAGCGCGGCAAATAATACACCGTGGTAGAATCGAAAGGCTGAAAGGGGTTTGTGTACATGGTTTTTGAGGTTGGCGAGACGGTTGTCTACCCCCACCACGGTGCCGCAACGATCGAAGAGATCAAGACGCGCACCATCAAGGGCGAAGAGAAAATGTATCTGCGTCTAAAGGTCACGCAGGGCGATCTGATGATCGAGGTGCCCGCTGACAACGTGGACCTCGTGGGAGTGCGGGACGTCGTGGACGAGGAGGGACTCAAAGAGGTCATCTCCGTTCTGCAGGCCAAGGATGCCGAAGAGGCGTCCAACTGGTCCCGCCGCTACAAGGCGAACCTGGAGAAGCTCGCTTCCGGCGATGTCCTCAAGGTGGCCGAGGTCGTTCGTGACCTGTGGCGCCGCGATCAGGGTCGTGGTTTGTCGGCCGGTGAGAAGCGCATGCTGGCCAAGGCCCGTCAGATCCTCACGTCGGAGCTCGCTCTGGCCAAGGAGATCGACGAGGAAGAAGCCGAGAAGCGTCTCGACGACATCCTGGCCGATTGATTCAGGGTCACTTCGACTCGTATGGCATTGACTGACCTTTCTGCGAGCCCGTCCGTGAAGGACGGGCTCGCTATCATTGTGGTGGCCGCCGGTTCCGGCACCCGCCTGGGCTACGGCATGCCCAAGGCGTTGGTTCCCCTTGCCGGGCGCCCCATTCTCGGCATCGCCCTCGAATCCGTGGCTCGTGCCCTGCCGTCCGCCCGGATCATCGTCACCGTGCCCGCCGGGGACACCGAACTGAGCGCCATTGCCGTGGCTCACGGTGCGCACGCGGTGACCGGCGGAGCGACCCGCGCGCAGTCCGTTGCCTGCGCACTCGCGGCCGTGGATTGCGCGGCGACTTACGTTCTGGTCCACGACGCCGCTCGCTGCCTGGTCCCCGCGCGGGTCATCACCGCCGTGGTGGCCGCATTGGCGGCCGGCGAGCGTGCCGTGGTGCCCGTCCTTCCCGTCAATGACACGGTTCGTGGAGTGGATGCGCAGGGCCACAGCGCCGGAACGGTGGACCGTTCCGGGTTGCGCGCGGTGCAGACCCCGCAGGGCTTCGATGCCGACCTCCTGGTGGATGTGAATCGCCAGGCCGGTCTGCTCGAACTCGATGACCAGGGGGCATTGACACCGGTGAACCGCGTGGCCGATCCCGAGGGCATCACCGACGACGCGTCCTTGATTGAACGCTTTGCTCGCCACGTCCCCGTGACGCTCGTGGCCGGCCACGACGAATCATTCAAGATCACCCGTCCCTTCGACCTGGTCACTGCGCGTGCCGTTCTGGAAGAACGCGCCCACCGGGCCGTCGCTGACCACGTGGCTGATTGACGGACACGGGCCGGCCGAACCCATCGGAGATGATGAACCCATGACCGAACAGCCAGAAATACCTTTGCCGCACTCGGCCCAGCTACCGCTCACCGGAATCGGGGTGGACGTCCACGCCTTCGGACCGGAGGGAACCCCGTTGTGGGTGGCCGGTCTGCACTGGCCGGGGGAGCGGGGACTCACGGGTCACTCGGACGGTGACGTGGTGGCCCACGCCGCCGCGGACGCACTGTTCTCCGCCGCGGGCCTCGGCGACCTGGGAGTTCACTTCGGTACGGATCGGCCGGACATGGCCGGGGCGTCCGGGCAACGGATCCTGGGCGAGGCCGCAGCCATCGTGCGGGAGGCGGGCTACGACGTCGGCAACATCTCGGTGCAGCTGATCGGTAACCGGCCCAAGTTCTCGCCCAGGCGAGAAGAAGCCGCCGCGGTGCTCAGCAAAGCGGCCGGGGCGCGGGTGCATTTGAGCGCAACCACCACGGACGCCCTCGGACTGACCGGCCGCGGCGAGGGGCTGGCGGCCATCGCGACCGCGCTCGTGATCCCGCGCCGTTAGACTGGGCGGGTGACTTTGCGCTTTTACGACACCGCCTCCGCAACCGTTAAAGACTTCGAACCCGTGTACCCGGGTGAGGCCCGGTTGTATTACTGCGGTGCCACGGTGCAGGGCGCGCCGCACATCGGGCACGTGCGATCGGCGCTCGTGTTCGACCAGCTCTCGCGCTGGCTCGATTTCCGCGGCTACACGGTGACCACGGTCCGCAACGTCACGGACATCGATGACAAGATCCTGGTGAATTCGGCGGCCTCCTTCGCCCCCGACTACGCGGGCGGGCACCCGCGTGAGCCATGGTGGGCCCTGGCCTACCGCTTCGAACGCGTTTTCTCCGACGCCTACGCCGCTCTGGGCATTGCCGCCCCCACCTACGAACCGCGCGCCACCGGACACATCCCCGAGATGCACGCACTCATCCAGACGTTGATCGATGAGGGTCATGCCTATCCCGCCCCGGACGATTCCGGTGACGTCTACTTCGACGTTCGCTCCTGGCCCCGGTACGGCGAATTGACGCGCCAGCGCGTGGACGACATGCAGGACGCCCCGGACGCAGATCCCCGCGGCAAGCGCGATCCCCGTGACTTCGCACTGTGGAAGGGTCACAAGGCGGACGAGCCGGAGACCGCCGCGTGGGATTCGCCGTGGGGTAAGGGGCGGCCCGGCTGGCACCTCGAGTGCTCGGCCATGGCCGCCAAGTACGTGGGCACCCATTTCGACATCCACGGCGGTGGCCTGGACCTTCGCTTTCCGCACCACGAGAACGAAGTGGCGCAGTCCACGGCGGCCGGCCAGGAGTTCGCGAACTTCTGGCTCCACAACGGCCTGGTCACGTACCAGGGCGAAAAGATGTCCAAATCCATTGGCAACACGGTCTCTCCCGAGCACATGCTCGCGGAGGCCCGCCCGTTGGCCGTGCGCTACTACCTGGGACAGGCCCATTACCGCTCGGTCCTGGACTACCGTCCCTCATCACTGCGGGAAGCGACGTCGGCGGTCGAGCGCGTGGAGGCCGTCCTGGTCGCCGCGAGAGGTGCGGGGCTGAGCTTGGCTTGGCAACCGCAGGACGTGCCCGCGAACTTCACGCGCGTCATGGACGACGACCTCAACGTGCCGCAGGGCCTTGCCGTACTGCACGAGACGGTTCGCGCCGTGAACGGCGCCCTGGCCACCGGTGACATCGACGACGCCGCCGCAGCGGTCCGCGCGGTGGCCGCCATGTCCGAGGTGCTCGGCCTGCTGCAGCTGATGAACCTTGACGGTGCCGGCGGAGGTGGCGAACACCAGGCGTTGGACTCCCTGGTCCGTCAACTGCTGGACCAGCGCGCTCAAGCTCGTGCGGACAAGAACTGGGCCCTGGCGGACAAGATTCGCGATCAACTGGCGGATGCCGGAGTGGTCGTGAAGGACGGGGCCCAGGGCTCCGTGTGGTCCGTGTGATTCGGCCGCTGCCCTAAACTGAACCATAGATCGCTGATTACTCCGGGGCGGCCAATGCGCCGTGAACCCGTGAGAGACACGGAGTAGACAACCATGGCCCAAGCCAATCGACCAGGAGCCGTTCGCAAGAACAAGAAGGGCCCCGTCGTGGGGAGTGGCGGGCAACGCCGCAAGGCCCTGAAAGGCCGCGGGCCCACGCCCAAGGCTGAGGACCGCGTGTACCACAAGGCCTACAAGGCCAAGCAGGCGGCCACCCGCAAGCCGCAGACCTCGCACAACCGGCCGACGCGCGCCGGTAAGGGTCCGATCAAGGAGGATCTGGTCACCGGTCGCAACTCGGTGCTTGAAGCGTTGCGTGCCAACGTGCCGGCCAAGACGCTCTTCGTGGCCACCAAAATTGAGGTGGACGACCGCGTCAAGGACATCCTCCAGATGTGCGCCGAACGCAATGTGCCCACGTTGGAGGCTTCTCGCTCGGAGCTGGACCGTCTCACGTCCGACGCCGTTCATCAGGGTGTCGCGTTGCAGGTCCCGCCCTACGACTACCGCGACGCGGACGAGCACGCCGCAGCGGTGATTCGTCGTTACGATCCTCAGGAACCCGGCTCCAGGGCCCCATTGTTCGTCGCTCTCGACGGCATTACCGACCCGCGGAACCTGGGCGCCGTCATCCGCAGCGTTTCCGCGTTCTCCGGAAACGGCGTGATCCTGCCGGAGCGCCGCTCTGCCGCGGTGACCGCCACGGCGTGGAAGACCAGCGCCGGGGCCGCCGCACGCGTGCCCGTGAGTAAGGCCACCAACCTGACCCGCACCCTTGAGAACTGTAAGAAGGCCGGTTATTTCGTGGTCGGTCTCGACGGCGGTGGAGACGTTCAGCTACCCGAGTTGAACCTGGCCACCGAACCGTTGATCGTGGTGGTGGGCTCGGAAGGTAAGGGCTTGTCCCGCCTGGTCACGGAGCACTGCGACGCGATCGTCTCGATCCCGATCGATTCCACGATGGAATCACTCAACGCGTCGATGGCGGTGGGCATCACGCTCTACGAAGTGTCCCGCCGCCGTGCAAGCGCGTAGCTACCCGCTGGGGGTTCATCCCTCACGATCCGGGGACGGCAGCGCCAATGTGGCCGTCTACGCGCCGGGTGTGGCCGAACTCGAGCTGGTGTACCAGCGTCCCGGTGGGTCGTGGCGCAGGCACCGGCTCAGGGGCCACAATCACGGGATCCATTACGACACGGTTCCGCCGCCGCTGCGCTCCTCGCCGGGCACCGGCTCGGGTTCTCAGCCAGCGGAACACGATGTGTGCGCGGCCATGCCGGAAGGCACGAGGTACGGCTTCGAGCAGTCTTCGCCCGGTGCCAAGCGCACCCCCAACCCCGAACGTCAGCAAATCATGCTCGATCCCTACGGCCGCGGTCTCACCCGACTGAGCCCTCCGGCGGGGGTGGGGAACCCGGGCCCGGACGCCTATGGCGGCACGTACGTTTCCGAGATCGTGGCCCAGGACCACGAATGGCAGGATCACGACCGCCCCAGCATTGCCTGGCGTGACACCATCATTTACGAGGCCCACGTCAAGGGCCTCACCATGCTGCACCCGGACCTCCCCGAAGAGCTGCGGGGAACTTACGCGGGACTGGCTCACCCGGTGATCCTCGGCTACCTGCAGGAGCTGGGGATCACGGCCATTGAACTGCTCCCCATCCACGCACACCTCGACGAACCACACCTCACCAGGAACGGTCTGAGCAACTACTGGGGGTACAACACCCTCAGCTTCTTCGCCCCTCACCACGGGTACGCCACACGGGCCGCGCAGGAGTCGGGGCCCACCGCCGTACTCAACGAATTCAAACGAGCGGTGGAAGCCCTGCACGGAGCGGGAATCCAAGTCTTCCTGGACGTCGTGTACAACCACACCGCGGAGGGTGGGAGCGAGGAACCCGCCTATTGCTGGCGAGGGCTGGGAGACCGGCACTACTACCGACACGACACCCACGGAAACTACGTGGACGTGACCGGCTGCGGGAACTCGATGAACTTCGCGGACGCCCAAGTGGTGCGCATGGCCTTGGACTCACTGCGGTACTGGGTCACGGAATGCCACATTGACGGTTTCCGCTTTGACCTCGCACCAGAACTCGGGCGGGACGAGAACCACCACTTCACCCGCAACCATCCGTTCTTCGTGGCCGTGGCCACGGATCCCGTGTTGCAGGGCGTTCGCATGATCTCCGAGCCATGGGACGTGGGAGCCGGTGGTTGGCAGACCGGCCGTTTCCCCACCGGATGGGCGGACTGGAACGACACCTACCGGGATACCGTTCGCGATTTCTGGCTGTCGGGCCAGCGGACCATGGCCCGCGGTGGCGGCGGTGGGAACGCCGGGAGGCTGGCCGGTGTCATTTCGGGTTCGGCGGACATGTTCGCCCCCGAGGGTCGCACCACGCTCGCGTCGGTCAATTTCGTGACCGCTCACGACGGCTTCACCATGTACGACCTCACGGCTTACGACGGTAAGCACAACCAGGCGAACCTCGAGAACAACGCGGACGGCACCAACGACAACCACTCGTGGAACCACGGTGAAGAAGGCGTCTCGGACACGGTTGGCCGGAGGTCAGCTCGTGCCAAGACGGTGCGGAACATGATGGCCACACTGCTGTTGTCGCAGGGGATTCCCATGCTGACCGCCGGGGACGAGCTGCTTCGCACGCAGGGTGGGAACAACAACGCCTACTGCCAGGACAACCGGATCTCCTGGGTTGATTGGCAGCTCACCCCGTGGCGCAGGTCCATGCTCAAGACCACCAAGCGATTGATCGCCGTTCGCAAAGCCTTCCTCGCGGGGCAGCCCAGTCATTTCCCTGCCCGGCCCGAGGACGTCCTGCTGCACTGGTACGGTCCCGCCGGTCTCCCCATGACCCCGCAATTATGGCAGACGGACGGCTCCCGCGTGGTCCAGGTGTTGCTGGGTTCATGCGGCGGTGAACTGGTGGGGACCTTTGTCATCAACGGCTCCAACGAACCGGTGACCGTTACCCTGCCCGGGCTGGAGGAACTGCACACCCAGGCCAAGTGCGCCACCGGCTACCCCGTGACGCGGGGTGTGTATCAGTTGGTACTCGCCACCGACTCGGAGCTCAACGAGAAAGTCGACGTCGAGTTCACCAGCGGGGACGCTTGTCGAATTCCGGCGCAGAGCATCGCCATGTTCTCACTCGCCTGACGACCGATACGCAAGACCGCGGGCGCGGCACCCCTGAAGGGTGCCGCGCCCGCGGTCTCCTCAACGGCTCGGCCACGACGCTCGCATTAAGCGGCGTTGCGCACCAAGCCCAGCTCGGCCGGACCGGCCAGTTCCTCATGAGAGGGCAGCACCCGAACCGTGTAGCCGAACGGCCCCGAACGGTCGATCGTCAGCGCCCCACTGAACAGAAAACGTCCGCTACCCAGCTCGGTGACCCGATCCAGGTACGCGTAATTGCGTTCGTGAATGTGATCCGATTCCGAGACGTGACCGAAGCCCACCTGGACCTTGACGTCCCGAGGAGCCAAGGACCCCAGATTGATGTAGGCGTTGATGGTCAGCTCGTCACCGATTTGTGGTTCCTGCAGCACACCCTCGGCGTCCACGTGTTCGACATGCACCTGCGGCCACCCCTGACGCACACGTTCGATCCACCGCGAGGTGGAGCGCGCCACCGTGCCGTTGTCGGCAAGTGCGCGGCGCCCGGACACACAGGCCGGCACGTACAATTTCTGCACGTAGTCTGTCAGCATGCGGCGGGCCGACACGTTGGGGCCCAGCGTGGCCAGCGTGTGCTTGACCATTGCGAGCCACTGGTGCGGGATCTCTTCGGAGGTGATTTCAGGGTCGTCCGCGGACTCACCGTAGAAGCGCGGCGCCACGTGATTCTCAATCAGCTCGTAAAGAGCAGCGGCCTCGATGTCGTCACGTTCGTCCGCGCTGGCCTTGTTGTCCGCGGTGGGGATGGCCCAGCCGTTCTGGCCGTCGTACATCTCATCCCACCAGCCATCCAGCACCGACAGGTTCAACCCACCGTTCATGGCGGCCTTCATGCCCGAGGTGCCGCATGCTTCCAGCGGACGAAGGGGGTTGTTCAACCACACGTCGCAGCCCGGGAACAGCACGCGGGCCATGGCGATGTCGTAGTTGGGGAGGAACACAATGCGATGGCGCACCTCGGGGTCGTCCGTGAAGCGCACCAGATCCTGAATCATTCGTTTGCCCATCTCATCGGCCGGGTGGGACTTACCCGCTACGATCAGCTGAATGGGGTTCTCCGGATCCAGCAGCAGCCGCTTGAGCCGCTCGGGATCGCGCAACATGAGTGTCAGGCGTTTGTAGGTGGGCACTCGACGGGCGAAGCCAATGGTCAGAACGTCCGGGTCAAGTACGGAGTCCGTCCATGCCAGCTCGGCATCGGCGGCGCCGCGTTTCTTCCACGAGGAGCGCAAGCGACGTCGGACGTCATGCACCAGGCGTTCGCGCAGATCGCGCCGAACGCGCCACAGGTCCTGGTCGCTGGCCTGGTAGATCTTGCGCCAGCGCGAAGCCGGGTCCTGGTCGTTCTCCTGCGGGTCGACCGCGATCTCTCGCATGGCAGGGTCGATCCACGACGGCGTGTGGACACCGTTGGTGACGGAGGTGATCGGAACCTCCTCGGTATCGAAACCGGACCACAGCCCCTGGAACATTCCGCGCGAGACCACACCGTGCAACTTGGCCACTCCGTTGGCGCGTTGTGCCAGACGCAGACCCATGACGGCCATGTTGAACTTGCTCGGGTCCCCACCCTCGTAGTTCTCCGCGCCCAGTTCGAGGACGTGCGCCGTGGGAACGGCGGGGGTGAGGCCCGCATTGACGAAGTATTCGACCTGCGCCCGGTCGAAGCGGTCGATACCGGCGGGTACCGGGGTGTGTGTCGTGAACACCGTGGCGGAACGAACGGCGGTCAGTGCCTCGTTCCACGTCATGGGTTCGGAACCGTCAAGGGGGTTCATCAGTTCCTGGATGCGCTCGATACCCAGGAAGCCCGCGTGACCCTCGTTGCAGTGGAACACCTCGGGCGCGGGTGCGTCGGTGATGCGGGCGAACGCGCGCAGCGCACGGATGCCGCCCATGCCCAGGAGCAGTTCCTGTTGCAAACGATGATCACTGCCGCCGCCGTAGAGGCGGTCGGTCACGTTGCGGGCGTGCTCGTCGTTCTCGGGAATGTTGGAGTCCAGCAGCAACAGCGGGACCCGGCCGACATCGGCGCGCCAGATCTGAGCGGACAGCGAACGTGAGTTGGGCAGCGGCAGCGAAATGCGCGCGGGGGCGCCGTCCTGCTCGCGCAGCAGAGTCAACGGCATTTCGTCTGGGTCGAGGACGGGATACGTTTCCTGTTGCCAACCGTCTTGGGACAGCGACTGCTTGAAGTAACCGGCCTGGTACAGCAGGCCCACACCCACCACGGGGATTCCCATGTCGGATGCGGTCTTGAGATGATCACCGGCGAGAATGCCCAGACCACCGGAGTACTGGGGCAGTACGGAGGTGATGCCGTACTCGGCGGAGAAGTACGCGATGGCCGCCGGAGCGTCGTCGGTCTGGGTGCGCTGGTACCACTGGGGCTGGGTCAAGTACCTGGTCAGATCTGCGTCGAGTGCCGTGATCTGTTCGACGGTCTGTGGATCCTCAGCAATTTGCTGAATCTCCTCACGAGTGAGGGATCCCAGAAGTTTCACGGGGTCACCGTGAACGTTCTCCCAGGCACGCGGGTTGAGCTGCGCGAACAGATCCTCGGTGGGCTTGTGCCATGACCACCGCAAATTCTTGGCCAGCCGGCTCAAGGGCGCAATGGATTCGGGCAGGACGGTGCGGACGGTGAATCTACGTATGGCCTTCACAAGTGCGAGCCTACCGGCACGCGGGCCGCCCCCCACGTCATGGTCCGATTGGGACACTCCCATGACCCCAGATGAGTGGTCGGCCTTAAGATTCGGGCGGATTGTCGCTAACGTTAGGTCCGTGTCGCAGCAGAATCCTCAGCCCACTGGCCATCACGCACGCACCAACGACCCGCAGGAACCTACGTCCCAGGTCGGGTCCGCCCAGCCTGATGTGGGAAGCCGCTTCAACGCACCGGTCCCCGCCACGGGCGTGCCCGACGTTTCGCCATCCTTCCAGCGCCAGCGCGCCACCGAAGATGAAGCCGGTCAGCAGCCGGACGAACAGCCCCGAGTCGACCTCCTGGAAGAGGATGACGTGGTGGATCGTGAACCCACGGAGCAGCACGGCACCGCCGAATTGGGCAGTGAATCCGACTCGGGTGACTCATCCGAGTTCCCGTCCGCGGACCTGGTCTACGGACGCATCCCCATCACCGATGTCAGCCCCGTGGTGGAGTGCGGTCGTCTCCCCGCCACAGCGATCCCCGGCGAAGACATCCGAGTCTCCGCCACCGTGTTCCGCGAAGGCCACGATTCCCTGGGCGCGAGCGCCGTTCTGTACGACCCGCAGGGCCACGAGGTCCAGCGCGTCACCATGACACCGGGCGCCCCCGGTACCGATCGCTTCCACGCACTGCTGCGCCCACTGGCGGAGGGCCCTTGGGGTTTCGCGGTCGAGGGCTGGTCGGATCTGTACGATACGTGGCTGCATGCCGCCGAGATCAAGATCGGTGTCGGCCAGGACGTCGAGCTCATGTTCAAGGAGGGCCAACTGCTCTTCGAAGCAGCGTCCAAGGAATCCTCGCGTTCCACGGCGGAGGCGCAGGCCTTCGAGGACGCCGCGGCCCGCATGATGGATACCGGTCTGTCGGTCGAGGACCGGCTGGCTGCTGGCACTTCCGCCCAGGTCAAGGCATACGTGGCCGAGCGCCCGTTGAGCGACCTGTTGAGCTCGTCCCAGCGGTTCCCGATCGAGGTCGAACGCGAAGCGGCGGGTCGTGGATCGTGGTACGAGTTCTTCCCGCGCTCCGAAGGCGCCACCTGGGATGCGGAAGCGGGCCAGTGGATCTCCGGTAACTTCACCACGGCCGTCGAGGCCCTGGACCGAGCCGCGGCCATGGGCTTCGACGTTGCTTACCTGCCGCCCATCCACCCGATCGGACGGAACCACCGCAAGGGGCCCAACAACTCACTCGAGGCCGGACCGCAGGACCCTGGCTCTCCGTGGGCCATCGGCTCGGCCGAGGGCGGTCACGACGCCATCCACCCTGACCTGGGCACCTTCGAAGACTTCGACAAGTTCGTGGCCCACGCTCACGAACTGGGCCTGGAAGTGGCCTTGGACCTCGCGCTGCAGGCGTCCCCCGACCACCCATGGGTCGCCGAACACCCGCAATGGTTCACCACCCGCGCCGACGGCACCATTGCCTACGCGGAGAACCCGCCCAAGAAGTACCAGGACATCTACCCGCTGAACTTCGACAACGATCCGCAGGGTCTGGCCCGCGAGGTGCTGCGCGTGGTCGAACTGTGGATCAGCCACGGCGTGGACATCTTCCGCGTGGACAACCCGCACACCAAGCCCCTGTGGTTCTGGGAGTGGCTCATTGCCCGTGTGCGCGAAGAGCACCCGAACACCGTGTTCCTCGCGGAGGCCTTTACCCGCCCGGCCATGATGCAGGGCTTGGCCAAGGCCGGATTCCAGCAGTCCTACTCGTACTTCACCTGGCGCAACACCAAGGAAGAGATCGAGGAGTACCTCGAAGAGGTTTCCCACGAAACCTCATCCGCCTACCGGCCGAACTTCTTCGTCAACACCCCGGACATCCTCACCGAGTACCTGCAGTTCGGTGGTCCGGCGGCCTTCAAGGTGCGCGCGGCGTTGGCTTCGACTGCCTCACCGTTGTGGGGCGTCTACGCGGGGTACGAACTGTTCGAGCACGTGGCCCGCCCGGGTGCCGAGGAGTACATAAACAACGAGAAGTTCGAACTGCGCCCCCGTGATTTCCAGGGCGCGGTTGATCGGGGCGAGTCGCTGGCCCCATACATCACCCGGCTCAACGAGATCCGCCGGGACCACCCGGCGCTGGGTGATCTGCAGAACCTCACCGTGCAATCCACGACCGATTCCGCCATCGTTGCGTACTCCAAAACCAAAACCGTGGAACGCGATGGCCACGAGGTGAAGGACACCGTGATCGTCGTCATCAATACCGACACGCACGCCACGCGTGAGGCCACGGTGTGGCTGGAACTGGATTCTCTGGGTCTGGGCGATGATGACTTCAACGAGGACGGTTCGTTCTGGGTGGATGATCTGATTTCCGGTGCCAGCTGGAAGTGGGGGACCCACAACTACGTCCGTCTGGATCCCTACATTGAGCCCGCGCACATCCTGCACATTCGACGCAACGTGAAGTGATCCCCGTGATGGCTCGGATCAACCCTGTGCCACCAGTATGTCCACGTCACCTTTGAGAGGCCACAGCAACCGACCATGACCAGCACACCCTTCCACCTCAACGCGCCGGGTATTTCGCACGATCCGGACTGGTTCCGCAAAGCCGTTTTCTACGAAGTTCTGGTGCGGGCGTTCTCGGACGCCAATGGCGATGGCTCCGGTGATTTCTCCGGGCTGATCGACAAGCTGGATTACCTGCAGTGGCTGGGCATCGACTGCCTGTGGATTCCACCGTTCTACGAGTCCCCGCTGCGCGACGGCGGCTACGACATCTCCGACTACTACTCGGTGTTGGATGAGTTCGGTACGGTCAGCGATTTCAAGCGGCTCGTGGCCGAGGCTCACGCGCGCGGACTGCGCGTGATCACCGACTTGCCGTTGAACCACACCTCGGATCAGCACCCGTGGTTCCAGGCGTCCCGCGAAGATCCGGAGGGGCCCTTCGGCGATTTCTACGTGTGGTCCGACACGGATGAGAAGTATCAGGACGCGCGCATCATCTTCGTGGACACGGAGGAGTCCAACTGGACCTTCGATCCGGTGCGGCGTCAGTTCTTCTGGCACCGTTTCTTCTCCCACCAGCCGGACCTTAACTTCGAGAACCCCAAGGTCGTCCAGGCCGTGTTCGACGTGGTCAAGTTCTGGTTGGACATGGGCATTGACGGCTTCCGCGCGGATGCCATCCCGTACCTGATCGAGGAGGACGGCACCAATTGCGAGAACCTGCCGGGCACCCACGATTTCCTGGTCAACTTGCGCACCATGGTGGACGAGCTCTACCCGGGGCGCGTGATCATTGCTGAAGCCAACCAGATGCCGCATGAGGTCGTGGAGTACTTCGGAACGGAGACCTCACCCGAGTGCCACATGTGCTTCCACTTCCCGATCATGCCGCGCATTTACTACGCGCTGCGTGACCAGAAGGCCGAGCCCATCGTCTCCACCATGGAGAACACGCCGCAGATTCCCGCGGGCACCCAGTGGGGTACGTTCTTGCGCAACCACGACGAGTTGACCTTGGAAATGGTGACCAGCGAGGAACGCCAGGCCATGCTGGGCTGGTATGCCCCGGATTCGCGCATGCGAGCCAACATCGGTATCCGACGTCGCCTGGCGCCGTTGCTCGACAACTCGCGGGCCGAGCTGGAGCTCGCCCACGCGTTGCTCTTGTCGCTACCGGGCTCGCCGTTCCTCTACTACGGGGATGAGATCGGCATGGGCGACAACATCTGGCTGGACGACCGTGATGCCTCCCGCACGCCTATGCAATGGACCCCGGATCGTAACGCCGGGTTTTCCACCGCGGATCCGGGCAAGCTGTACCTCCCGGTGATCCAGTCACTGGTGTACAACTACACCCAGACCAACGTGGAGACCCAGCTTGCGTCGTCCTCGTCGCTGTTGCATTGGATCCGGCAAATGCTCATGGTCCGCAAGGCACACCCGGCATTCGGAATGGGGGACTACGTGAACGTGGACACCGATCACGAGTCGGTGCTTGCGTTCTTGCGTCGCTTGGATCCCCACGATGCGGATGACGAGCACGGCGAAACGGTGCTCAGCATTTTTAACCTGTCGCATGTGCCGGCCAGTTGCTCGCTGACGCTGCCCGAGTACGCCGGTCGCGGTACCCGCGAACTGTTCGGCGGGGAGCCTTTCGGTGAGTTCGATGAGTCCGGTCGCTACCGGATCACCCTGGGATCGCAGGACTTCTTCTGGCTGCGGTTGCGCAGCGCGTCCTCGATCGACGGATCCCACCCGGAAACCATCGCGATGCCTATCATCAAGCCCGCGCGTAACGACTGACCGGTGGGGCACTCCACGAAGATGTATCTGAGGGAAGCGGGGAACACACAATGACGGATCAACAGGTTCTGGACCGGTTGCGTGACTGGCTGCCGCGGCAACGCTGGTTCCCGATCACCGCCATAGCTGAGGAGATCACGCTTGATGTCGCGGGCCGTGTGCAGCTGGACCTCGACCTCGAGGGCACGGATTCGCTCGTGCGCGATCATGTGGTGTACCTGGTTCGGGCCACCGTGGGTGATCGCAGCGAGCTGCTGAATGTTCCGGTAGTACGCACCGCCGAGCCGCTGGCCGAGTACGAGCGGTACCTGATCGGCTCCTATCAGGGCACCGGTCCCAGTCGCGCTCTACCCGAGCAGATCGTGGCCGGCGTGGATGCCTCAACCTCCTTCCTGAGGCGTGCGGTTCGGCAGGCGGGGTCGTTCTGGGAACGACGCCGCTCGGGGGCCACCGCGGAGCAGGCCACCTCACCCACTGACGAGCCCACGCACGCCGGGCCGGACAAGCCACCGTCGAACCAGGAACCCCGCGCCCGCGCGAGTTCCGAACTGGACGAAGACCACGCCGGCACGTCTTATCTCTACGACGCCGTGGGCGACCCCGCATTCCTGGACGCCGTGCTGCGCATCATGGACACCCAACTCGGTGTCGGTGGTGTGCTGCGCCACGGTATGGGCATCCACGGCAAGTACACGGGCGCGCTCAACATGCAGTACAGGATCTCCGGCTCCGACCAGGTCCGCGTCATTTCTTCGGAACAGTCGAACACGTCGGTGATCCTGACCCCGCCCGCCCACGAGACGTCGTCGGACACCGCCCTGCGTGGTGACGCGGTCATCGTGAAGTTCTTCCGTGTGGTGGGGGAAGGGCGCAACCCGGATGTCGAGGTCGGCGTGGAGCTCACCTCGCAGGGATCTTCGGCCGTGCCGGCCACTGCAGGGTGGATCGATGCCCAGTGGCGCCAAGGACTCGTGACGACCGCGGGCCAGCTGGCCGTGGCGGCACACTTCGTGGACCACGCGCAGGACGCATGGGCCATGGCGGTCGACAGTGCAACGAACGGCGCGGACTTCACGGACCGTGCCCGGGAACTGGGGGCCACCACGGCGCGTGTGCACGCGGATCTGATTGCTGCCTTCGACCCGGTCACCGTCGACCACGACGCCCGCAATGCTTTCCTGAAGGACATTTCGGGGCGGTTGCGCTGGGCCTGGGAGGCATGCGGCGACCGGTTCAGCGAGTTCGAGCAGGTCCTCGAATCACTCATGGCCGAGCTCGAAAACCTCCACGAGCTGCCTCCTCTGCAGCGCATTCACGGGGATTATCACCTGGGTCAGGTGCTCTACAACCGGGACGATGGTTTCAAGGTTCTCGATTTCGAGGGTGAACCGTTGCGCCCCATCAAGGAGCGAGTACGCCCGGACGTTGCGCTCCGCGATGTCGTGGGCATGCTGCGTTCCCTGGATTACGCCGGCGCCATGGCCGGTCGCGACCGGTCCGAGGACACGCAGGAATGGACGCGGGCGGCGTCGTCGGCCTTTCTCGAGGGTTACCGCGAGGTCAGCGGCCGGACCCTCGACACGGAATCCGTGCTGTTCCAAGCGCTGTGGCTGGACAAGGCGCTGTACGAAGTGGTCTATGAACAGCGCAACCGTCCCGACTGGGTGGATGTACCGACCGATGCCGTCATCCGTTCGCTACGCGACGCAAGCTCCCGTAGCGTGACAGCCACGACGGACGATCATCAGAACTCCGACGACACCTTCAGAACTGAGGAAGTAGTGAGTACCGAGCGAGAGCAGGACCCCCGACACACTCCGGACACCTCGGCTGATCCGGAACCCACGGGAAAGCAGCGCCCCGTGCCCGCGGAGATGTCGCAGAACACGGATCAGGACGCCGGCCCATCCGGGGAGAACAAGCCCAAGCCCGTGTCCCAAGAGGTGCTGGCGGCCGTGGCAGAGGGCAGATACCACGATCCCCACTCGGTGCTGGGCGCTCACCCGAACGGTGATGACACGGTCACCATTCGTACGTTGCGTCGGTTCGCGAGCGACGTTTCGGTGCGCACCGTGGACGGTCTGTACCCGCTCGAACACGAGTGGGGCGGCATCTTCTCGGGTGTCGTTGCCTGTCATGAGGAGGGGCGTATCCCGGATTATCGTCTAGAGGTGACCTACAGCGGGCAGGAACCGCAAGTTCTGGATGACCCGTACCGCTTTGCACCCACCCTGGGCGAGTTGGACCTGCATCTGATGGGTGAAGGGCGCCACGAGACGCTTTGGACTGCGCTGGGTGCGCACGTTCACCGGTACCCCTCGGCCATGGGAGAGATCCGGGGCGTGAGCTTTGCGGTGTGGGCCCCCAATGCTCGCGCCGTGCGTGTCATTGGTGATTTCAACGGCTGGGACGGTTCCGAGCACGCGATGCGCTCGCTGGGCTCCACCGGCATCTGGGAGTTGTTCATCCCGGGAATGGGCTCGGGGGACACCTACAAGTTCCGTGTCCAGGGCCGTGATGGTAGCTGGCGGGACAAGGCCGACCCCATGGCGTTCGGAACGGAAGTACCGCCGTCCACGGCATCCCGGGTCTTCGAGTCCACCTACGAATTCCAGGACTCCGAGTGGATGGCCAAACGAGCCCAGACCGATCCCCACAACGCGCCCATGAGCGTGTACGAACTCCACATCGGTTCGTGGCGCAAGGGCTTGGGTTATGTGGATCTCGCACGCGAGTTGGTCGAATACCTGACATGGCAAGGGTTCACCCACGTGGAGCTCATGCCGGTTGCCGAACACCCCTTCGGTGGTTCCTGGGGTTACCAGGTCACCTCCTACTACGCACCGTCCTCTCGGTTCGGTTCTCCTGACGAGTTCCGTTACCTGGTTGACCAGTTGCACCAGGCCGGTATCGGTGTGCTCGTCGACTGGGTGCCGGGCCACTTCCCCAAGGACGAGTGGGCGCTTGCGAAATTCGATGGCGAACCGCTGTACGAGCACTCGGATCCCCGCCGCGGTGAGCACAAGGACTGGGGCACGTTGATCTTCGACTACGGCCGCTCCGAGGTGCGCAACTTCTTGGTTGCCAATGCCAACTACTGGCTCGAGGAGTACCACATCGACGGTCTGCGGGTGGATGCCGTGGCCTCCATGCTGTACCTGGACTATTCGCGTAACGACGGCGAATGGGAACCCAACAAGTACGGCGGCCGCGAGAATCTCGAAGCCATTGGGTTCCTGCAGGAATCCAATGCCACGGCCTACCGTCGCAACCCTGGCATTGTGATGATTGCGGAAGAATCCACGTCGTTCCCGGGCGTCACCAAGCCCACCGAAGCGGGTGGTCTGGGATTCGGCATCAAGTGGAACATGGGCTGGATGCACGACAGCCTGGAGTACATGGCGGAAGACCCGTTCAACCGCCATTACCACCACAACAAGGCAACGTTCTCCATGGTCTACGCCTACTCCGAGAACTTCATCCTCCCCATTTCCCACGACGAAGTCGTGTACGGAAAGGGATCGTTGTTGCGCAAGATGCCGGGGGACCGATGGCAGCAGCTGGCCAACGTGCGTGCCTACCTCGCGTACATGTGGGCGCACCCGGGTAAGCAACTGATCTTTATGGGAACCGAGTACGCCCAGGAATCCGAATGGTCGCAGGAACACGGCCTGGACTGGTGGCTCTCCGAGACCCCTCCCCACCACGGAGTGCAAGAACTCGTGAAGAACCTCAACGAGATCTACCGGGGCACCCCCGCGCTCTACGTCCGTGACAACGACCCGTCCGGTTTCGAATGGATCGATGCCAACGACGCCGGGCGCAATACCCTGTCGTTCACCCGCTGGGACGATCAGGGCAACCCGCTGGTGTGCGTTGCCAACTTTGCTGGTAACCCGCATGAGAACTTCCGCGTGGGGTTGCCGTGGGCCGGTGAATGGGACGAGGTGCTGAACACGGACTCGGAACTCTTCGGGGGATCCGGGGTGGGCAACCTCGGGAAGGTCGCAGCCACGGAGGGCGCCTTCAACGACAAGCCCGCCTCAGCGGAGATGACCGTTCCCCCGCTTGCGGTGCTGTATTTGAAGCCGGCATCTCAGTCGAAGAACGACGTCAACTAGCGCGTCGACCCGCGACCCGCGGCGCGAACCGAAAGGTTCGTTCCGCGGGTCGTCTTGCCTCATGTCAAGATGTCCGGATGGTGTTCGTGCTTGCCTCAGGTGAAATGTCCGCGTAGCTCACGCGGCGGGGCGG
>NZ_BAABLN010000011.1:0-1654 GCF_039544365.1 Kocuria gwangalliensis
GAAGGTCGCCCGGGGCATCGAGAAGGACTTCAACCTCATCCAGCTCGGCAACCACTCCGAACGGTGGCTGCAGCAGGGCGAGATCGCTCGAGACAGCACGCGAGAGCCGACCCGGTTCATGTTGGAGCGCACCGTGCGCGCGTGCGCGGTGGCCGCCGAATCAGAAGCGCAGTTCGTGCGGCAAATGCGCCGGGCCAACCTGCTTGTCCACCCCAGGTTCGCCGCCGGCACCGACTCGGTGGTGACCGGGTATTCCGTGGCGGAGNTGGCGGAGCGCCCACCGAAGGGGATGCGGCCGCTGTGGTTCGGTGGCGGCAAGCTCGCCCAGGACCTTACGCTCCCCTCACTGCGCACCCGCTGGCCCGACGAACCCACGGCGGCGCAGGAGGCGTCGGAGGAGTGGATGGCGGCAAAGCGGCACCGCCGCATCGTCCACCCCGACGCCCCCGGTGCGGTCCTGGATGTGGAGACCGCCCGGCGGTTGGCCGGGGAGCTGAAGGAGGTGCGCCGACGGCTGGTGAAGATCGCCCCGGACGATCACCAGTCGTGGGCGCACGCGGCGCGTGAAGCCTCCGGGGTGTTCGCGGCGTGGTCTCATACGACCGAGGACGGCCAGGGGCCGCTGGGGCGCACTGCCCGGGTGCTGGCCCGGTCCGCGCACCGGTCCGGGGTGAAGATCACCACCCCGCTTCAGGCGCCGCTGCGCACCAGCGGCACCACCGCGTTCCTGTTGGCGGCCACGCGCGCGCCGTCTCCGATGGCGCAGGCGCTCATCATGCAGCAGATGCTGCGGATGACCCGGGCATTCCAGGACATGCACCAGGCCAACAAAGAGCTGCGCGAGACGCAGCTGATCGTGGACGCCTTCCAGCAGCACCTCTCGGTCGTGGCGGAGCCCCTGCCCGATGTGAAGCGTGAGGCGAGGCAGGTCGCCGCCCACGCCGGTCCCACCCGCCACCGTGGTGCGCTGCGTGAAACCCAAGGCCCGACCATTGAGCACCCCTACGTTGACCACACCCCCCACACGGACCACGGAATGGAGCTGTAAAGATGAGCACACAACCCGACGGCGTGAATGACCTGCTCTCCCGAGACCTCCAGGCGGCGATGGCCGTGGCCGGCCGCTGGGGCGAAATGATGGCCCGCCAGCGTGCCGAACAACTCCGCCAACGTGTCACAGAGCAGCAGCACCGGCGGCGTGAGCTGGAGGAGCGCTTCGAGGCCGAACGCGCCGTGATGCGCACCGAGCTCGCCCCCGTGGAGCAGGACCGGTTCTGGGAGAACGCCAAGCCGGAAGACATCGCTGCCCACTACGGGTTGGCCCGGCAGTGGGAGCAGCACGACGAGGTCGCCCGCACCGCGCGAGGACGAATCGAGTCTCAGGTGAAGGACCGCCACGGGTTGAGCGTGGAGGACTACCTCGAGGAACGTACTCCGGAGAGTCAGCGCACGGATTCCGTGGAACAAGAGGCCGCCGCACGCGAGACAGTGGACGCCCAGCGTGACCACGCCGCAGCAGCTCTGAACGCCGCTGAAACTGGCCGTGGTGATCTCCAGAACGACGCCGATGCCCGCAATGCTGCCGTTGAGGCTGAGGAGCTGTGGGACTCCGGGGACCGGCGGGCCAACCTGGCCAGTCGACTCATGGACGCCC
>NZ_BAABLN010000012.1:0-2804 GCF_039544365.1 Kocuria gwangalliensis
CTGGATCATTCCCACACTCGGGTTCAACGACGTCGCTCGGGTGACTTCCACCCCCACACCGGGAGCATCATCGATGCGCAGCTCCACCGTCGACGCGCTCAGATCCGCCAAGTTTCCCGGCCGCTGCATCACCCGGATGTCGTGGCCACCGATGCTCCCGGCGACACCGAGGTCGACCTCCCCGGCCCGGGGCGGACGTGCCGAAGCATGCACCCCAGCCCACCGCTGCCACGCCTGCGCCGCCTCGCTGCGCTTGTCATAGACGGCCCCGTCGATGCTCATCCGGAACTTCTCACCGCCGAGCTCATCGGTGGTGCGCTGGGCCGCAGCACGGATCGTAGGGAGCTGTTTCTCCAGTGCATCGGCTCGTGCCTGGGAGGCGTCTTTGCGGAACACCAGTGAGGACTGATTGCGATGCCAGGCCCGGTTCAACCGCTCCAACCGCGCAAGCTCCTGGTCAGCCTTGGACTTCTCCAAGATCAACGGGTTGCCGCTGGAGATCGCCTTCACCTCAGCGAAAGACAGCGTGTTATCACCGACATCCTCGATTTCGCGCACATCCAAGCGCCCGCGCATGATCTGGTCGATGAACTTCGATTTGCGCTCCAACGTCTGCCACATGAACGTATCGAAGCTGCCCTTGGTGACTACCTGACTGATGGCGACTTCCGGGTTTTGGTTGCCCTGGCGCACGATCCTCCCGTGCCGCTGCGCCACATCAGCCGGACGCCACGGGGCGTCCAAGTCCACCAGGTGCACCGCCCGGTCCTGGATGTTGGTTCCCACCCCCATCCGCTGCGTGGAACCCAGCAGCACGGCAATGTCCCCGGAACGGGCGGCGGAGAACAGCCGGCCTTTCTCGGCGTCGTTCTTGGCCTCGTGCATGAACCGGATCTTCTCCGCCGGCACCCCACGCTCGACCAATTGAGCCTTCAGCTCGTCGTAGACGTTCCACTTCTCCGACGACGGGGTGCTCTGGTCGCAGAACACGATCTGCAGGCCACCCCGAGTCGGATGCTCCTCACCACTGGCCGCATCCAGGAACACGTCGCCCTTGTGCTCCTCGTGCACCTGAGCGATCAAGTCCGCGGTCACGCTGACCTTGGTTTCCGGCACAACCGACCCCAACTCCGGGTCGACCAGGCGCATGTCCAGGGCGGCCTTGCGCCCATCGGAACTGATCTTGAGCATGTTGTCCTCATGCCGGTCCACCAGCCGAGCCTGGATCGCCTCAGCACGTCNCTCAGCACGTCGGCCGATCTCCTGGATGTAGTCCTCAAGCTCCGCCGACGCCTCCACGGCCACCATGCGCGGCAGACGCTTGCCGTCCTTTCGTTCCACCAGATCCGGGGTGGGCAGTTGCAGGTCCTCGGCGGTCTTCACATCAGCGAAGGTATGGAACATCTTCAGCAACTCGGGCACGTTCTGGAACTTCGCGAAGCGTTCCTTCATCTTGAAGTTCTCCCCGCCGGCCACTGAGAGTTCCATCTCCGACACCACCTGACCGAAGGTCGCCGCCCAAGAGTCGAAGTCGTGGATCCCGGCGCGCTCCAACAGCTCCGGGCGCAGGTAGCGCTGCATCACATACATCTCGGTGACAGAGTTAGCGATCGGGGTCGCCGTCGCCCCGGTCATCACCCGGTCCCCGTGTTGGGAGCGCAGATACTCCACCTTGGCGTGCAGGTCGGTGGCCCGCTTGGACCCGTCGATGGCCGCGTCTCTAATGTTCGATGGGGTGGTCAAGTTCTTGAAGTCGTGCAGCTCATCGACCACCAGGTAGTCGATGCCGGTCTGTTCGAACGTGATGCCCGGATCGACCTCACGATCAGCCTTGGCCTTCATCTTCTCTTCGTACCGCTGGAGGCCGGCCTCCATGCGCTTGACCGACATGCTGTCTTCGCCGCGATCCTCAGCTCGCTGGCGTGCCGCCTGCAACTCGGCCCGCTGCCGTTCAGCTTCCCGGGCGGAATAGGCATCGCGGCTTTCCGGAGACAGCTCGATGCGCTCGAACGCGGTGCGGGTCATGATGATGCCGTCCCAGTCACTGGCCGCGGCACGGGCCACGAACTCCCGGCGCCGGTCCCCGGCCAGGTCCGCCGAGGACGCGGCCAGGATCTGTGCCTGGGGGTAGAGCTGCAACCACTCCCGGGTGAACTGCTCGAGCATGTGGTTGGGCACCACCACCACGGGCTTGCGCGCCATCCCCAGCCGGCGCAACTCCATCGCACCCATCACCATCTCGGCCGTCTTGCCCGCACCGACCTCGTGGAACAACCCCACCGAGGGTTCCGAGAGCATCCGCGCCACGGCCGCCCGCTGGTGCGGCCGCGGGACCCAGTCCTTCACCAATCCCGGGAAGGTGAGCCGCTCTCCTTCCACCGTGTAGTCGCGCAGCACGATGGAGTTGAACCGCCGGTTGTACTCATCCACCAGCTCGACGGTGCGGGCCGGGTCCTCCCACACCCACTCGCTGAACCGCTCCTGCATCGACGTCGCCTTCTCCTGCGCCGCCGTGGTCTCAGTGGCGTTGACCACCCGCCGGTTTCCCTCCGGGTCGGTGGGGTCGGGGTCGGTGACCTGCACCCGGCGCTGCTCGGCCAGGTTCTTGAAGATGTCCCCGGCGGCCATCCGCTCGGTACCCCAGTCGTTGCGCGCGGCGAAGACATGACGAGACGCGCGCACGTCCCAGTTCGCCCCGCTGACGCGGTCCACCCGCGCGGCGGGGTCTTTGATGATGTGGCGCAGGAACTGCTCGTGGATGCTCGGGGACACCCACACCGCCCCGATCCTCGCCTCGATCTCAT
>NZ_BAABLN010000013.1:0-96512 GCF_039544365.1 Kocuria gwangalliensis
GCATCAGGCCATCAACCAAAAAAACAAATTCTTGGTATCAACAAACTAGGCACACTATTGAGTTGACAAACAACAAACCACACGGCGGATCTCAGCGATCCTGTCGTTGGTTGAAATTTTCGCTGCCCGCTGCGAACCTCTCGGTTTCACTCGGAAGCAACTTTTCTATCGTAGTACCTTCTGTTTCGGCGTGTCAACTTGACGTTCCAAGTCTGTTCGCTTCCACTGCGGGTAGCTGTCGATTCCGCATGAACAAGGCGCAGGAACAACCTGTGCTGATCTTTACGGGATGTTCACCGCTGCGTTGGCTTTTCGGCCTTGCCCGCGGCGACTCGGACTACATTACACACGGATCGGCACCCGCGCAAAGCCTCTGCTGGAACCGCGCGACTGCGCGGGTTTCAGCGGACGGTGACCGCTGCGAGGTTCTTCTTACCCCGGCGCAGCAACGCGAACCGGCCGTGCAACAGGTCGCCGGTTTCCAGGGCGGCCTCGGCGTTGGTGACCTTTTGGTTGTTGACCGACACGCCACCCTCCTTGACCGTGCGGCGTGCGGCGGACTTGGACTCCGAGAGCCCCGTTGCCACGAGGAGATCAATGATCGTGGTCTGATCCGCGTCGACTTCAGCGTGCGGGAGTTCAGCGGTGACCGAGGCCAGAGTTTCCTCGTCGAGGTCGGAGAACTGTCCTTTACCGAAGACGGCAGCCGAGGCGGCAATGGCCTTACGCGTGGCTTCTTCACCGTGAACCAGCGTATTGACCTCGTGGGCCAACGCCTTCTGCGCTTCACGCCGGTACGGCTCGTTCTGCGTGAGGCGAGCGAGCTCTTCGATTTCTTCTCGACTGCGGAAGGTGAAGACCTTGAGGCGGTCCACCACATCTGCGTCCGCGGTGTTGAGCCAGAACTGGTAGAACGCGTACGGCGAGGTGAGCTCGGGGTTCAACCAGATCGCGTTGCCCTCGGACTTGCCGAACTTGGTGCCGTCCGAGTTGGTGATCAACGGGGTACCGATGGCGTGGACGGTGGCGCCCTCGACCTTTCGTACCAGTTCGGTACCCGACGTCAGGTTTCCCCACTGGTCGGATCCACCGGTCTGCAGCACGCAGTCGTACTCGCGGTACAGGTTCAGGAAGTCCATACCCTGCAGGATCTGGTAGCTGAACTCGGTGTAGGAAATACCCTCGTCCGAGTTGAGTCGCTTGGCGACAATGTCTTTCTTGATCATTGTGCCCACGCGGAAGTTCTTGCCGACGTCCCGCAGGAAATCAATGGCGGACAGCCGCGAGGTCCAGTCCAGGTTGTTGACCATGCGCGCGGCGTTGTCCCCTTCGAAGGAGAGGAACCGCTGAACCTGTTCGCGCAACAGCTCGACCCACTCGGCCACGGTCTCGCGGGAATTCAGCACTCGTTCGGAGGTCTGCCGCGGATCACCGATCAAGCCGGTGGAACCACCGACCAACCCGATGGGGTTGTGCCCGCCCAGCTGCAGACGGCGCAGCAGCAACAACTGGACCAGGTGACCCAGGTGCAAAGAGGACGCCGTGGGGTCGAATCCGCAGTAATACGTGATCGGCCCGGATGCGAGGGCCTGCTCAATGGAATGCGGGTCCGTGGACACCTGGATCAGTCCGCGCCAGTTCAACTCCTCCCACAAGGAATCGAAGGTCGGATCGTTGTGCTGCATGCTCAAATCGGTGGTTGACACGAGGACCAAGCTATCAGTCCTGCGCCGGCGAGTGGGTGTGGTCCAGGCCCACTGGCATGCCATGCGCGGCCACCATGTACAGGCGCTGGGTGGGCCGTGTCATGGCCACGTACAGATTGCCCACTCCCCCGGCCGGGTCATTGGCAATGTCCGCTGGTTCCACGACCACCACGGAATCGAATTCCAGCCCCTTGGCGTCCCACGGGGTGAGCAGCATGATCTGGCGATCCAGCCGTCGCATCCCCGCGGCGACCAGCCCCGGGAACGCCTGATCAAGTGCGCCGGCCACGGCTGCAATCGCGTCACCCGGGCACACGACACCGATCAGTCCCCCCTCGACCAGCTCGAGCTCCCCCCGCAGTTGCTCGACCACGGCGTCGGCCACTTCTTCTCGCCCGGCGACGTTAATGAGAACGGGATCCTCCCCGTCACGAACCGCACGCGGGTCCGACACTCGCAGGCCTGCCGCGCGGGCAACGCGCACCGCGGCGTCGGCAATGGGCTGAGGCGTGCGGTAGTTGACCGTGAGTTCCTCCAGGCAGAAGCGATCCCCCACGAACGGTTCCAACGCGCCCTCCCACGTGGTTGCCGCGGCGGCATTACCCGCCTGGGCGATGTCCCCGACCACCGTGAACGATTTCATGGGGCATCGGCGCATGAGAACGCGCCACTGCATGGCGGACAGTTCCTGCGCCTCGTCCACGACCACGTGGCCGTAGGCCCACGTCCGGTCCGACGACGCCGCTTCGGCCGCGGTCATGCGCCGTACCGGTTCCTCGTTCAACGTGGTCAATTGGTCCACCGTGATGATGCCCTGGGCCCCGATGTCCTCGAAGCCCTCCGCCATGGTGGCGAGCACCTTCTCCGCGGACTCGGCGGCTTTGCGCTGTTCGGCGGCCTGGCCCCGCAGCTTGATGCCCGCGGAATCGAAGTCCCCGAGAAGTTCGGCCGCTTCATCGAGCAGGGGAACGTCCGCTGCGGTGAGCGGAGCGTCCGGGGCGCGGAGCAGCTGGGCGATGTGGGCATCACGGAGATCGGGGGCCGCCGATCGCAAGTAGTGCTCCTTGGAGAACAACTGACTCACCAGCTGCTGGGGCGTGAGCGGCAACCACAACAGGTTGAGTGCCACGCGAACGTCCCTCGACTGCCGCAGATCCTCATTGAGGTAAGAACGATCCATGGTGGAACCGGCCTTGTCATTGAGCTGCTGGCCGAGGGTCTCCGCAAGCTGCTTGATGATGGTTTTCACGAACGTCTCGCGCGCCTCGTTGTGGGGCTTACCGGTGGCGCGGGCCCGTTCTCGAGCATGGCGCACCAGCGAGCGCTTGAGCCGCACGGAGTGACCGTCCACGGTGAGCCAGAGGTTCTTCTCCGGAACCTTCTGCCGATCGGCCACGGCGCGCGTGATCACGTCCACCATGTGCAGACCGGATTTCCAGCGCGCCACCCACGGGTCTCGTTCCACCTGTCCGTGCACACCGGGGTACAGGTCTGCCAGTGAGGACATCACCACGCCGGTCTCCCCCAGCGCGGGCAGCACACGTTCGATGTACCACAGGAACGAGGACGACGGCCCCACGATGAGCACGCCCGACTTGGCCAGGCGTTCGCGGTGCTCGTAGAGCAAATAGGCGGCTCGGTGCAGGCCCACCGCGGTCTTACCCGTACCGGGTCCGCCCTGGACCACCCGTACACCCTTAAGTGGCGCGCGAATAATGCGGTCCTGTTCCGCTTGGATCGTGGAGACGATGTCGTTCATGCGACCGGTGCGGGTCTTGTTCAGCGCGGCGAGGAGTGCACCCTCGCCCCTGACGATCTCGTCCTGTTCCACGGCCTCGGTGTCGAAGACGTCGTCCTCGATGGCGGTGACGTCACGCTTTTCCATGATCAGGTGCCGACGCCGCGCGAGCCCCTGGGTGTTGCGCGCGGTGGCCTGGTAAAACGCGCCGGCCTCCCGCGCACGCCAGTCCAGCACCAGGCGTTGGTGGTTCTCGGTGGCCAGGCCCAGTCGACCCACGTAGTGGCGTTCGTCGTCCTCGGTGTCGAGGCGGCCGAAAACGAGGCGTTCATCCACCGATTCCAGTTGCGTCAATCGGTCTTCGTAGTGACTGGCGAACGCATCGCGTTCGGATTTCGCCTGGTGACCGCCGCCGTAATCGCTGCGGCGCACCTTGGAGAGTTCGCGGCCGTTCTCGGCGCGCAACTCATCGAGACGTTCGTACGCCTGTGCAACGTAATCCCGTTCCAGCTCGAGCTGCTGGGCGGTTCTGTCTGACGCGGACTCGGTCACGCAATTCACCTCACGGGGACGAAAACGACCGCCGGTTCCATAACCGGCGGTCGTCAATCCTATCGCGCTCCCGAGACCCAACGTGTCACGGGGAAAAATTCAGACGCGCAGTAGCGCGCGGACCCGGTGGCCGCCCAACTGCGCGCGGCCGCGCAGTGCAGTCAATTCCATGATCACGCCGAAACCCGCCACATTGAACCCGGCGCGGGTCAGCAGCGAGGCCGAGGCGCCCAGGGTCCCGCCGGTGGCCAAGACATCGTCGAGGACGAGCACCCGCGAACCGCGCGGAACGTCATCCGTGTGGATTTCCAGGGTCTCGGTGCCGTATTCGAGGTCGTACTGCTGCGAGATGGTTTCCCGGGGCAGTTTGCCCTTCTTCCGCACGGGAACAATGCCCACACCCGAGGCGTAGGCCACGGCGGAGGCAATCATGAACCCGCGTGCTTCCACACCGGCCACGCAGTCATACTGCCCCCGGAAGGCGTCGACCAAGGCGTCCACCGTTCGCGCGAATCCATCACCGTCCGCGAACAGCGGGGTGAGGTCTCGGAACAACACCCCCGGTTCCGGGTGGTCCGGGATCTTGGCGCACAACCGGTCAATCATCTGCTCTACGGATTCAGTCACCGGACCATCGTATCCGTCGTTGTTACCGCATGAGCCGCTCACGCGGTTGCTACGAGCGGGTTCTTCGTTTCTTGACGGCTGCTTTCCGGTAGGCAGAGACCGTTGGGTCGTGTTCGAGCGCGAATCGCCACGGGAAAGCGTCGGTTCCGCCCTCTCCGGAAACGCCGGTGCGCGCGGTGGTCACGATGTTCAGCTGCCCCGCGCGGTCGGGCAGATACAGCCCCGTCCAGGGTTTCGGATACCCGGGGTTCTCGGCCACGAGACGCTGCGCGGCGAGCACGGGATCCGGGGAGCTACCCAGGTAACGCAACGGGGCGCCGTCGTCGGAACGGTCCAGGGCGAGCGCTTGGGCCACGTTGCCCGGCCCCCTGGCCAGGCCCGCGTGCGGTGGTTCGGTGATTCGATGGGCACTTCGACGACGCCGCGCGGCGTCTTCCCCCGCCACGACCTCTCCGGAGCGGATGAGGCAGCCGCCCGCCTGCCCGTCGGGACGACACACCAGGTTGAGCGCATGGTGGAGACCGTAGGTGAAGTACACGTAGAGGTGGGCGGGAGGGCCGAACATCGAGGCGTTGCGGGCCGTTCTGCCGCGATAGGTGTGCGCCCCGGGGTCCGGAAGGTCGGATCCTGTCGGGCCGCCGTAGGCCTCGACCTCGCTCAGCCGCAGCGCCACGGTGGCCTCCGGGTCTGAACGCACCAGGACCGCTCCCAGCAGCGCCGGAGCTGCCGCCGGCGCCGTTGCGGACAAGAGTTCTTCGAGCGGGTTACTCATGGACGTCAGGCGTCAGGAAACAATCGGCGGACGCGACTCGAAGGCCGCCAGTTCGCCCAGCTGGCGCTTGAGCTCGACAAGCTGCTGGGCCACCGCGGCCGGTGCCGTGCCGCCCTGAGAGTTGCGGGAATTCAGGGACCCTTCCACGGTGAGCACCTCGCGCACCTGCGGGCCGAGGTGTTCCGAAATCCGAGTGAACTGTTCGTCGGTGAGCTCCCACAGTTCCATACCGTTCTCCTCGCACACGCGTACGGCGTCGCCGGAGATCTCGTGGGCCTCGCGGAAGGGGACGCCCTGGCGCACGAGCCATTCGGCGACGTCGGTGGCGAGGGCGAAACCCTGCGGGGCCAGCTCGGCCAGGCGTTCGGGGTGGAAGACGAGCGTGCCCATCATCCCGGACACGGCGGGCAACAGGACCTCGAGCTGGTCGATCGCGTCGAAGACCGGCTCCTTGTCCTCCTGCAAGTCGCGGTTGTAGGCCAGCGGCAGACCCTTGAGGGTGGCCAGCAGACCGGTGAGGTCCCCGATGAGGCGACCGGCCTTGCCGCGGGCGAGCTCGGCGACGTCGGGATTCTTCTTCTGCGGCATGATCGAGGACCCGGTGGAGAAGGAATCGTCCAAGGTCACGAACGAGAATTCCTTGGTGGCCCACGTGGTGACCTCTTCGCTCATGCGAGAGATGTCCACGGCGGCCATGGCGGTGACCCACGCGAATTCGGCGTAGACGTCTCGAGCGGCCGTGCCGTCGATCGAGTTGAACACGGCGGAGTCGAAACCGAGCTCGGTGGCGACCGCGTTGGGGTCCAGTCCCAAGGAGGAACCGGCCAACGCGCCGGAACCGTAAGGGGACACGGCCGCACGCTTGTCCCAGTCGACCAGGCGCTGCACGTCGCGCAGCACGGCCCACGCGTGGGCGAGCAGGTGATGGGACAGCAGGATGGGCTGGGCGTGTTGCAGGTGAGTGCGCCCCGGCATGGGTGCGTACGGATAGCGTTCGGCTTGCGAGATCAGCGCTCGCACGACATTCAACAGGTCCTTGGCGATGATCCCCGCGTGGTCGCGCAGGTACATGCGACCCAGCGTGGCGATCTGGTCGTTGCGGGAACGGCCGGCGCGGAGCTTGCCGCCCAGCTGGGGCCCGGCGCGTTCGATCAGGCCGCGTTCCAGGCAACCGTGCACGTCCTCGTCGGAATCGGCGGGAACGTACGCACCGGAACGGACATCGGCCTCGAGCCGATCGAGCGCGGCAATCATGGCGTCCAGTTCTTCCGCCGTCAGCAGTCCGGCGGTGTGGAGCACGCGAGCATGAGCGCGGGAACCCGCAATGTCATAGGGAGCCAACCGCCAGTCGAACTGCGTGGATTTGCTCAGTGCGGCCAGAGCATCCGCCGGCCCGCCGGCGAAACGGCCGCCCCACAGGGCGCCCTCGTTGGTTCCGTGCTGCTGGTGCTGGGCCATGGTGCTCCTTGCTCGCGAGGTGGTGCTCGTTGGGGTTCCGGCCGGCCGTGACTGGTCCGGACGTGAATCCGGCCGGGCTCCAGTCTAGGAGCCCGGCCGGTCATGACGCGGCTATGTCGCTTAGTTCTCTCCGGCCAAGCGCTGTTCGCGCTGGGAGGCAACCTTTGACGACATGCCGAACAGCTCAATGAAGCCGCGGGCGTTGGACTGGTCGAAAGAGTCGCCTTCGTCGTAGGTGGCCAGGTTGAAGTCGTACAGGCCGGTGTCCGAACGGCGACCGGTCACGGTGGCGCGGCCGGCATGCAGTTCGATGCGGATGTCACCGTTGACGTACTTCTGGGTGTCGTCCACAAAGACGTCCAGGGACTTCTTGAGCGGCGAGAACCACTGACCGTCGTAGACCAGTTCGGTCCAGCGCTGATCCACGGTCTTCTTGAACCGGGCCTGCTCACGCTCGAGGGTCACGTTCTCGAGTTCGCGGTGCGCCGCGATCAGGGTCATGGCACCGGGGGCCTCGTAGATCTCACGCGACTTGATCCCCACCAGGCGGTCCTCGACGATGTCGATCCGACCCACACCCTGAGCGCCGGCGCGGCGGTTGAGCTCCTGGATCGCCTGCAGCGCGCTCACCGGCTTGTCGTCGATCGCGACCGGGACACCTTCCTTGAAGGTGATGATGAGCTCGTCCGCGGGCGGCGGGAAGGTGGGATCGTCCGTGTAGTCGTAGACGTCCTTGGTGGGACCGTTCCAGATGTCCTCCAGGAAACCGGTCTCCACGGCGCGTCCCCACACGTTCTGGTCGATCGAGAAGGGGTTCTTCTTGGTCGTGACGATCGGCAGGTTGTTCTTCTCCGCGTAGGCAATGGCCTTTTCACGGGTCAGAGCCAGGTCACGGACCGGGGCGATGCACTTGAGATCGGGGCCCAGGGTCTGAATACCGACCTCGAAGCGAACCTGGTCGTTGCCTTTACCGGTGCAACCGTGCGCCACGGTGGTGGCGCCGAACTGCTTGGCCGCCTTGACCAGGTGCTTGACGATCACGGGGCGGGACACGGCAGACACCAGCGGGTACGCATCCATGTACATGCCGTTGGCCTTCAGTGCCGGCATGCAGTATTCCTCGGCGAACTCGTCCCGGGCATCGGCAACGTACGCCTCGACCGCGCCGCAGTCCAGGGCGCGCTGGCGGATGGTCTCCAGATCCTCGCCACCCTGACCCACATCCACGGCCACGGCAATGACCTCAGCGCCCGTGGCTTCACCGATCCAACCGATAGCCACGGAAGTATCGAGACCTCCGGAGTATGCCAACACAACGCGATCGCTCACGGTGCTCTCCTCACTTTGCTGCACGACGAAAGATTTGCGCAGGGACCAGGCCCGCGCCTCAATGCATGACTATACAGCAGTTCTTGTATTTATGCATCGAGGCTGAGTTCGCGCTTGAGGATCTTGCCCGTGGGGCCCTTGGGGAGCTCGTCCAGCACCTTGTAATGCCGGGGGTACTTGTACTTGGCCACGCGTTCCTGGACAAAGGCATCCAGCTCCTTGGTCACGTCCTCGATGCTGCGCTCGCCCAGCGCCTTGGGGTCGAGAACGACGACGGCGCCCACCTCTTCGCCGTGCTTCTCGTCCGGCACACCCAGCACGGCAGCTTCCACCACGCCGGGGAACTGGTACAAGACCTCCTCGATCTCGCGGGGATACACGTTGTAACCGCCGCGCAGGATCATGTCCTTCTTGCGGTCCACGATGTAATACACTCCGTCATCGTCCCGGCGTGCCATGTCTCCGGTGTGGAACCAGCCGTCGCGGATGGCCGCCTCCGTGGCCCCGGGGTTCCGCCAGTAGCCCTTCATCACGTACTTCCCCCGGACCACCAACTCCCCCACGTCGCCGGTCGCGACCGGTTGGTCGTGACCGTCCACGATGTCCAGCTCGGCGCCGTCCACCGGGGTTCCGATGGAACCGGGTGTGCGAATTCCGCCGGGCTGATTCAAGGAGACCACCGGTGACGTCTCCGACAACCCGTAACCCTCGTGCACGGTCGTGTTGAACACCCTCTCGAACTTTTCGAGAACCTCAACGGGCATGGGCGAACCGCCCGAGAGAGTGGCCCGCAGGTTGATGCCCTCCACCGCCTCCGGCCCGATCTGATTCACGGCGTGCAGCAGAGACACATACATACTGGGCACACCCACGAACACGGTGACTTTGTCCCGGCGCAGGATCTCCAGGGCCTTGACCGGGTCGAATCGAGGCAGCAACGTGACGGACGCGCCCGCGGAAACGACTCCGTTGAGCGCGACGGTCTGGCCGAACACGTGGAAGAACGGAAGGCCGCCGAATTTCACGTCCTCTTCGGTGAGGGAGAACCCCCTGGCGGACATCGTGGCGTTCGAGCGCAGATTGAGGTGGGTCAGCTCCGCGCCCTTGGGCTTGCCCGTGGTGCCCGAGGTGTAGAGCAGCACAGCGGTGTCGTTGTCTGCTACCTCAGCCACATCGTTGTCGGGTTCCACACCCTGCAGCTTCTGAAGGGTGTCCTGCGCACCAATGGCCACCACCGGGATGTCACCGGCGTCCTTGGCGGCCTGCTGACTGGCCTCGATCATGGCCTCCCACGTCAACACCGCGGAAACCTCGGCGTTGGTGAAGTGGTAGCTGAGCTCTCGCGGGGTCAACAGCGGGTTGAGGGGGACCACGATGGCCCCGATCCGCAAAATCGCGTAGTACAGCACGGGCATGTGGGGAACATTGGGCATGACCATGGCCACGCGGTCACCCGGCGTGATCCCTTGCGACTTGAGCATTGCGGCCGCCCGCGCCGACAGGTCGTTGAGTTGCGCGTACGTGACCCGGGTGTCATCCAGGATGATCACGGGGCGATCGGGGAAACGGTCGGCGGAATCAGTGAGCAGGGTGGCCACATTGGACATGAATAATCTCCCGATAGCTGTAGTGATCTGTGACACATGAGACTGCCAGTATCGGGTAACAGAGTCAATGCGACGCTCCGTGGCCACCGCTATCGTGTCGCAGCGCCATGGGACACTGTCCTGGTGGCACCCGATCCGGGAGACGCCGCGCCATGTCAGATCGTTCAGGAGGAACCGCCCGTGTCCGCATCGGAGAACAACGCCCAGCAACCGCAGTTGAGCGACGAGGAAATCGAATACGTCAATTCCCTCTTCGACGCCGCCCGCGAGGGTAGGAACGACTTCTTGCGAGAAGCACTCGAGGCGGGTGTCCCGGCCAACCTGACCAACGCCAAGGGCGACACGCTGCTGAACCTGGCGGCCTACCAGGAGCAGGAAGAGACCGTGTTCATGCTCCTCGACCACGGTGCGGATACCGAGCGCGTGAGTGACGCGGGGTTCACCGCGTTACTCTGCGCGGTGTTCCGGGGCAATGAGCCCATTACGCGCAGGCTCCTGGAAGCCGGTGCGGGTCAAGCCACGGGTAACCAGCACGCCCAGGATGTGGCCAAGGTGTTCGGGCAGGAGAACCTGTTGCCCGTGCTCCAGGAGTTCGAACCCCGCGAGTCCTGAACACGGCAGACCGGACACCGCGGATCAGCGGGCCATGTCCAGGAATTTCTGCGCCACCGCTCCCCCACCCTGGGGATCCCGGCAGACAATCATGATGGTGTCGTCCCCGGCAATCGTGCCCAGGATGCCCGGGAGTACCGAATGGTCGATCGCGGACGCGAAGTACTGGGCGGCTCCCGGCGGGGTCCGCAGAATGACCAAGTTCGCACTCGCTTCCGCCGTGACCAGCAAGTCCTTGCACAGTCCGGCAAGGCGCGCGTCCAGGGTTTCTCTGGTAATACCGCTCGCGGGTGATCGATCCGCGCCCGCCTGGGGCACCGCGTAGACCAATCCGCCTTCCGGGGAGCGCACCCGCACGGCTTCGAGTTCGACCAGGTCGCGGGACAGCGTGGCCTGGGTGACCTGAACGCCGTCGGCGGCAAGCAAGTCGGCCAGCTCCGCTTGCGAGTGGATGTCCCCGCCGATCACCAGTTCGATGATGCGGGCCTGCCGGGCGGTCTTGGTGGCGGGAATGCTCACTGTCGCCCCCCGGCGCGGCGTAACGAATCGGGCCGATCCGCGGACAGCCCGGAAGAGTCCAACAACCACGTGAGCAGCGCCTTCTGGGCATGCACGCGATTCTCGGCCTCGTCCCACACCAAGGACGCGGGGCCGTCAATAACCTCGGCCGAAACCTCAACACCGCGGTACGCGGGCAGGCAGTGCAAGAACACCGCGTCCTCGGCGGCCTGTGCCATGGCCTCGGTCGTCACGGAATAGGGTCGGAAAATCTCGGCGCGGTCCGCCTTTTCGGCTTCCTGCCCCATGGACACCCACGTGTCGGTGACCACCGCGTGCGCCCCCGCGAGCGCTTCACCCATGTCGGTGGTGACCACCACGGAGCCACCGGTCTCTGCGGCGCGTTCGCGAGCGGCGTCGACAATATCCTGGCTGGGCAGGTGTGAGGCGGGGCCGGCAATGCGCACGTGCATGCCCGCGGTGGCGCAACCGAGCATGTACGAGTTGGCCATGTTGTTGGCGGCATCGCCCACGTAGGTCAGCGTGCGGCCCGTGACGTCCCCGAACCGCTCGCGGAGTGTGAGCAGGTCCGCGAGGATCTGACACGGATGGTAATCATCGGAGAGCCCGTTGATCACCGGCACGGAGCTGTACTCGGCCATCTCCTCCAATCCGGACTGCTCGAAGGTGCGCCACACGACGGCGGCGAGCATGCGGGAGAACACGCGTGAGCTGTCCGCGATGGTCTCCTTATGACCCAGCTGGGACTCCCCCGGGTTGATGATGAGCGGATTGCCGCCCAGGTCTGCTATCCCGGTCGCGAAGGAAACCCTGGTGCGCGTGGAGGTCTTGTCGAAAATGACACCCACGGTTTGCGGCCCGGCCAGGGGACGGCGGCTGAACCGATCGGCTTTCAGTGCCGCGGCCAGATCAAGGACCTGTTCCTGTTCCTGGGGGCTCAGATCGGTATCGACCAGAAAATGACGCAACATGTGGGTTCCTCCTGCGAATGAAAAATGTCTGTTATGGACCGGCGAGCTCGGTGCGGGCATCGTCGATGATGCCGGGAAGAGCCGCGACAAAACTGTCGGTGTCCGCCGCGGTGATGATCAGCGGAGGGGCGAGGCGCACGGTCGCCGGGCCGGTCGCATTGATGATGAACCCGGCCTTGCGTGCCGCGGTGACCACGGCGGGGGCCAGAGCCTGCTCGGGCGAATCCTGGACCAGATCGATGCCGATCAGTAGGCCGTGTTGGCGCACTTCCCGCACGTCGGCCAGGTCGTTCAACCCGGCCGCCAGGTGCGCGCCCACGACCTCGGCGTTGCCCAGCAAACCATAGTTCTTGATGACGCCCAGCGTGGCCGACGCCGCCGCGGTCGCCAGCGGGTTGCCACCGAACGTGGTGCCATGCTGGCCCGCGGCCAGGAGAGTGGAAACCTCCGCACCCACGGTGATCATGGCCCCGATGGGGAAGCCGCCGCCGAGCCCCTTGGCCAGGGTGATGGCGTCCGGGAACTCGCCCTCGGGCAGTTGGGCCGTAGCGGCCAGCCACTGCCCGGTGCGTCCGATCCCGGACTGCACCTCGTCCACGATCAGGAGGGCGCGGTGTTCGCGGGTCAGTTCACGCGCGCGCGTCAGGAACCCCTCGGGCAGAGCATGCACACCCGATTCGCCCTGCACCGGTTCCACGATGAGCGCCGATACGGTGCCGTCCAGTTCCTGCTCGAGCGCCTCGATGGTCGCCGGGATGTGGGTGACTCCCCCGGGCAACGGTTCGAAGGGCGCGCGGTAGGCCGCTTTGGCGGTGAGGGCCAGCGAGCCCATGGTGCGACCGTGGAAGGCGTTCTCCAGCGCCAGCACCCGGGTGCGCGGGGCGCCGTCGGGAGCGGGATGGGCCGCACCGTGCCGGCGGGCGAGCTTGAAGGCCGCCTCGTTGGCCTCGGACCCCGAATTGGCGAAGAAGACGTGTGAGCCCTCGGGCGCGCCGGTCAACTCAAGGAGCTTATGCGCGAGGGAGATCCCCTGCGGCGAGGTGAACAGGTTGGAGATGTGCGCGAGCCTGCCCGCTTGCTCGCTGACCGCCGCCACCCATTCCGGGTGCGCATAACCAATGGAGTTCACGGCAATCCCGCCGAGCAGGTCGAGGTAGCGCTTGCCGTTGGCGTCCCTCACGTGGACGCCCTCGCCCTCGGTGAGCACCAGGGCGGGATCCCCGAAAACGCCCAGCAGGTTGTCCTTGTAGTCCTGAAGCAGGTCGTTCTGTGCGTTGCTCATTACTTGTCTCCGTCCGGGGTGACCTCGGTGCCGATGCCCGTGTCCGTGAAAATTTCCAGCAGTGACGAGTGCGCGGAGCGCCCGTCCACAATGGACGCCCGCGGCACGCCGTTGTCCACGGCGCGCAGTGCCGCCTGCATTTTGGGGATCATGCCGGATTCGAGACTCGGCAGCATGTCCCGCAGCTCGGTGGTGGTCAGTGAGGAAATCAGGGAGGACCTGTCCGGCCAGTTCGCGTAGACACCTTCCACGTCCGTCAGGGCCACGAATTTCTCGGCTCCCAGGGCCACGGCGACCTCGGCCGCGGCGGTGTCCGCATTGACGTTGAGCACCTCGCCCGTGAGATCACCGGAACCGTCCGAGGCGGCCGGATCATCGGCCAGCTCGGGAGCGATCGAGGCGATCACCGGGATTTTGCCGATGTCGATGAGCTGTTCCACGGCCGCCGTATTGACTTTCTCCACCGTCCCCACCAGGCCGAGATCCAGCGGCTGACCGTCGGACCCCGTGCGGATCCTGCGTGCCTGCAACAGACCGGCATCCTCACCGGACATGCCCACCGCGTACGGGCCGTGCGCGTTGATGAGGCCCACGAGTTCGCGTCCCACCTGGCCGGTGAGCACCATGCGGATCACCCCCATGGCCTCGCGAGAGGTCACGCGCAGCCCGTCTTTGAACTCGGACGGGATGTTCAAGGTGGCCAACATGGCGCTGATCTGGGGACCGCCACCGTGGACGACCACGGGTTTGATGCCCACGTGCCGCAGGAAGACCATGTCCTCCGCGAAGGCGCGGCGCAGGTCGTCGTTGATCATGGCGTTGCCGCCGTACTTGAAGACCATGACGGACCCGGCGTAGCGCTGGATCCAGGGCAGGGCCTCCATGAGGGTTTCCGCCTTGGTCTGGGCGGTTTCGTACCTGGTGTTATCGCTGAAACGTGACATGACGGGCGCGCGTCAGCTGGAGTACGCGCTGTTCTCCTCAACGTAATCGTGGGTGAGGTCGTTGCTCCACACCGTGGCCCGGTGATTGCCGGCCTTCAGGTCGATGACGATGTCCACGGCGCGGGCGGCGGCCATGTCCACGTTGTCACGAGAATCTCCGATGGCCCCGTTGCGGCACACCATGACCCCGTTGATGGTCACGTCGATCCGGTCCGGATCGAACTGCGCGTTCGTGGTGCCCACCGCCGAGAGCACCCGGCCCCAGTTGGGGTCGTTGCCGAACACCGCAGTCTTGAGCAGTGCGGAACGGGACACCGTGCGGGAAACGTCCTCCGCCTCGGTCTCGGTGGCCGCCCCCACGGTGGTGATTGCGATGTCGTGGGAGGCACCCTCGGCGTCGGTGATCAGCTGCTGGGCCAGGCTGTGGCACACGGCCGTGAGTGCGCGGGTGAACTCCACCTCGTCCGCGGTGTTCCCGGAGGCCCCTGATGACAGGAGAGTCACCGTGTCGTTGGTGGACATGCAGCCGTCCGAATCCGTGCGGTTGAACGTTACGCGGCAGGCCTCGCGCAGTGCGCGGTCCAGGGCGTCTGCGGGTAATTTCGCATCCGTGGTGATGACCACGAGCATGGTCGCCAACCCCGGTGCGAGCATGCCCGCCCCCTTGGCAATGCCTCCGACGGTCCAGCCGTCTCGCGCGGCACACGCCTGTTTGGAGACGGAGTCGGTGGTCATGATGGCCTCCGCGGCGGCCTTGCCCGCCTCGGGCCCGGCCGCGAGCGCGTCGGTCAGCGTCGGAATTCCCGCCCTCATCACGTCCATGGGCAGTTGCTCACCGATCAGTCCGGTCGAACACACGAGGACGTCCCCGGCGCCCACTCCCAGCCGATCGGCCACCAGCTCCGCCGTTTCATGGGTGTTCTGGAATCCTTGTGCGCCGGTGCAGGCATTGGCCCCGCCGGAGTTGAGGATCACCGCGCGGGAGGTCCCCTGGCGGATGACTTCGCGGGACCAGTGCACGGGTGCGGCGGCCACCCGGTTGGAGGTGAATACGGCCGCGGCGTCGAACTCCGGGCCGTCATTGACCACCAGGGCCAGATCCCTGCCGCCGGAGGTCTTGAACCCGGCCTCCACGCCGGCGGCGCGGAAACCGGCGGTGGCGCACACGCCATAGGTCGTGTCCGCCGTGATGTCGGGAACGGGGTTGTGGGATTCCATGAAAACTCCTGGGGGCGTCAAAGGTGAGGTTGGTGGGCACCGTTAGCGAGCGGCGCGGTACGCGCTGCATCTCGGTACTGGATCAGGGGGCGAGACCCTGGAGGTGGAGTCCGGCTGTTTCCGGCAGGCCCAGCGCAATGTTGACGGATTGAACGGCACCGCCGGCCGTGCCCTTGGTGAGGTTGTCCAGCACCACGCTGACGATCAGCCGGTTGGCGTGCGGGTCGACCGCGAGCTGAAGTGCCACGTGATTGGATCCGACCACGGACTTGGTGGTCGGCCACTGGCCCTGGGGCAGCACGTGGATAAACGGTTCGTCCGCGTAGGCCTCCCGGTAGGTCTGCAGTGCCGTCTCGAGCGTGGTGCCCTCGGCCAACGGTGCGGTGGCGGTGGTCAGGATGCCGCGGGGCATGGGCGCGAGCGTGGGCGTGAACGAAACGCTGACGTCCTGGCCCGAGGCCCAGCCCAGACCCTGCTCGATCTCCGGTGTGTGGCGATGACCGCCGCCCACGCCGTACGGGGACATGCTGCCCATCACCTCCGCCCCCAGCAGGTGCGGCTTGGCGGATTTGCCCGCGCCGGACGTGCCGGACGCGGAGACGATCACGATGTCGCGCGTGGACACGAGCCCCGCGGCGACCGCCGGTGCCAGCGCCAGCAGGGACCCCGTGGGATAGCATCCGGGAACGGCGATGCGCGTGGCGCCGCCGAGCTTCTCCCGCTCTTTGGCGCCGCTGGGATCGATGATGAGCTCGGGCAGACCGTAGGGCCAATGACCGGCGTGGCCGCCGCCGTAGAACGCGTCCCAGGCCTCGGCGGATTCCAACCGGTGGTCCGCACCGGCATCCACGACCACGGTGTTCTCCGGCAGCTGCGCGGCGATCTCCGCGGACTGGCCGTGCGGGAGGGCCAGGAACACGATGTCGTGACCCGACAGGTTCTTGGGGACGGTCTCGACGACCTCCATCTCCGCCAGCGCATGCAAGTGCGGCTGCAGGGCGCCGAGTCGCTGACCCGCCGTGGAGTGACCGGTCACGGTGGACACGGTGATCTCCGGGTGTCCGGCGAGCAGGCGCAAGACCTCTCCGCCCGCATAGCCGGTGGCTCCTGAAACAGCTGCGGTGTACGTCATACCGGCCAGCATACCGCATGGATATACAGCGTGTTCAATATTTATACATTTTCGCGTGCCGATCCCCCACGAGAGTGAGTGAGGGGGCGCAACCGGGGTTGAACCGATCGGTGTGGAGCGCAAGACTGACCGTAACCATTGACTACCGGCGCTCGCGCCCGGAGGAGACACCGTGAACGACACCATGAAAGCCATTGCCGCACAACAAAGCGGTGGCCCGGACGTCCTACAACCGGCCGACGTGGAGACCCCCCGGCCCGGATCCGGACAGGTCGTGGTGCGCACCGCGGCAATGGGCGTGAACTTCATTGAGACGTACCAGCGCGAGGGCGTGTACTCCGTGGCTCACCCGTTCACTCCCGGCTCCGAGGGCGCCGGCGTGGTGAGTGCCGTGGGTGAGGACGTCACGTCCGTGTCGGTGGGGCAGCGCGTGGCCACCTCGGAGGCCATTCGCACTTACGCGCAGTACTTCGTGGTGGACGCGGAAAAGGCCATGGCCGTTCCGGACGGGATGTCCGATCACGACGCCGCCGCCCTCCCCCTGCAGGGACTCACCGCCCACTACCTGGTGCGCTCCACGTTCGAGCTGGGTCCCGAGCACACGGCCGTGATCACCGCGGCATCCGGCGGCGTGGGCGGGCTCGCCATCCAGCTCATGAAGCGCATTGGTGCCACGGTGATCGCGTTGACCTCCACCGCAGAAAAGGCGGCCACGGCGCGTGAGTTGGGTGCCGATCATGTCCTGGGCTATGACGGTTTCGCGGACAAGGTCCGCGAACTCACGGACGGCCGCGGCGCGGACGTCGTGTACGACTCCGTGGGCAAGAGCACCTTTGACGAGTCGTTGAAGGCCACGCGCGTACGCGGCACGGTGGTGCTCTTCGGCGGCTCGTCCGGTCAGGTTCCGCCGTTCGACATCCAGCGCCTCAATGGTTCGGGTGCGTTGTTCCTGACCCGCCCGTCACTGGCGTTCTACCTCCGTGACGCGCAGGAACGCGCCTGGCGCTGGCAGGAGCTCACGGACGCCGTGGTGGCCGGGGACCTGAAGGTGCGGGTGGGTGGCACCTACCCGCTCGCCGAGGCCGCACGGGCCCATGCGGACCTGGAATCCCGCGCCACACAGGGCAAGCTGCTGTTGCTGCCGTAATCAGGTCAGCGTGCGTGTCGATTGAGGGCGCGCACGCCCCACACCGTGCCCGCAACGGACAGCAATGATAGCGCGGCCAGAACCCCCGCCTTCACCCGCTGACCCGTCACGGGGGAATCGGTGATGCCCGCGCCGTAGCTGCCGGGCTCATCCGTGTCCATGACGCGCAACTGTCCGTCATCCACGGCCAAGAGCGCGTCCACCGCTTGCGGGAAGTCCGAGTCCTGCTGTCCGGTCTCCGTACCGCGGAACGTGATTTGCTCGCCCACCTCGACCTGGGTCGGATCGTTCAACCCGTTGTCGAACGGGTGATCCTCTAGCAGCTCGTTGTCGGGCATGATGCCCGCGTAAATACCGTTGTAATCCTTGGTCACCAGGTCGTGGGTCATGGTCTGGTAGGTGCCGGAAACCACCATGGAGTTCCCGGCCCAGTCCGCGAGCCGTCCCGCCTTGTCGAAGGACAGCAGGGACGCGATGGCGAAAATCAATGCCACCACGACGCCCGCGAGCACGACCAGCACGATGCGCCAACCACCGGCTCTGCTGCGCCGGGGTGGCTCCTGCTCGTCGAAGTCAAAGAACTCGTGGGCGTCGTGTGACAAAAATTCTCCTTTGCTACGTGTCAGCTGCGCAGTTGCGCACCGTGGGCGGACTCGGCCGCGGCCACGGCCGCGTTGCGCGCCTCTGTTGCTTCATCGGCGGTCAGGGTACGGTCCGAAGCTCGGAATCGCATGGCAATCGCCACGGATTTCTTGCCCTCCGCCACACCGGTACCCGAGTACACGTCGAACACGCTGGCCGATTCCAGCAGGTCTCCGGCGCCGCTCTCCACGGTGGCCAGCAGTTGCGCCGCCGGGAGATCACCGTCCACCACGAGTGCCACATCCTGCGTTGCCGCCGGGTAGCCCGAGATCGCCTCCGCCACCACGGACGGGATCTCCCGTTCAATCAATGCCGAGAGGTCCAGTTCCATGACGCACGTGCGCTCCGGCAGATTGTGTGCCGCCACCAGCTTCGGGTGCAGTTCACCGGCCACACCGATGACCGCGCCGTCGGCGGTGCTCAGCACCGCCGTGCGGCCCGGGTGAAATGCCTGGTGCTGGCCCTGTGTGACCGTCAGCTCCACGCCGAGGACGGCGGCGGCGAGCGTCGCGGTGTCCAGGGCGTCCTGCCAATCCAGGCGCCGCGGCGTGACCCAGGGCCCCGCGGCGACGTCGTTGCCCGTGAAGACCGCCGCGAGCTTGCGCGGCTGATCCGGAATGGTCGTATTGAGGCGCGCCAGCTCCGCTTCGGAGGGGCGCTGCCCCAGCGGCGGGATCGGCCGGGTGTCCGGGGTGTAGCCCTCGGGCAAGAACACGTGACCCGATTCGAACAGCGCCAGATCACGGAAACCGCGCGAGTGATTGCGTTTCAGGACCTCGAGCAGACCCGGCAGGATGCTCACGCGCAGCAGAGGCTTGGCCTCGCTGATCGGGTTGGCCAGCTTGACCGACGTCACGGTGACGCCCGCCTCGGTCGAGCCCCACAGGTCGTTCTCGTCCTGGGAGACGAACGGGTAGCTGAGCACCTCCGTGAGCCCAGCAGCGGCCAGCGAGTTGGCCACGCGGCGTCGTGCGGCCTGCCAGCGGGTGAAACCGCGGCCGGGAGGGGCCACCGGGAGACGATCGGGGATCTTGTCGTACCCGTCCAGGCGGGCGATTTCCTCGACCAGGTCTTCCTTGTCGCTCAGATCCGGGCGCCACGTGGGCGGGGTGACCGTCCAGCCGTCCGCGGTCTCGATGACCTCGGCGCCGATCTCGCGCAGCGAATGCTCGATGGTCTCGGGCGAGTAGTCCACGCCCACGCGAGCCTCGGTGTATCCGGCGGGCAGCTCAATGGTCTCGAGAGCAACCGTCCGGTCGACGTCGGTCACGGCACCCGAATCGGTGCCCCCGGCGAGCTCGACCAGCAGATCGACCACGCGCTGAGCGGCCACCGGAGCGACCTGCGGGTCCACGCCCCGTTCAAAGCGCTTGGATGCCTCCGACGGCAACCTGTGGCGGCGGGCGGTGCGGGCAATCGAGATCTCGTCGAACCGAGCGGCCTCCACCAGAATGCGCGTGGTGGAGTCCGAGACCTCGGTCGTGGCACCGCCCATGACACCGGCCATACCGATGGGACCGGACTCGTCCGTAATGAGCAGATCCTCCGGGTCGAGCTCACGGGTCTTGTCGTCCAGCGTGGTGAGCTTCTCGCCCTGCTGCGCGCGACGCACCGTGATGCCACCCCGGAGCGTGTCCAGGTCGTAGTTGTGGATCGGGTTGCCGTACTCGAGCATCACGTAGTTGGAGATGTCCACGGGCAGGCTCAGGGAACGGATCCCGGCCAACCGCAAGCGCGACGAAAGCCACGGCGGGGTGGGTGCGGACGGATCCACGCCCTCGACCACGCGGGCCACGAACCGGGTGCAGCCGGGGCGGCCGTGGATCGGGGCGTCATCGGCGAGCGTGACCGGGAAACCCGCATCGTTGGCGGCCGGCACCGCGGGTGCCAGCTCGGCCACCGGATCGGTGAACGGCGAGCGCGTGGCATGGCAGTACTCGCGGGCCACACCGCGCAGCGAGAAACCGTAGCCGCGGTCCGGTGTCACGTTGATTTCGGCGGCGGAATCGTAGAGGCCCAGCAGTTCCATGGCGTCCGAGCCCAGTTCCGGGTCCAGGCCCAGGGTGGAGAGCACCAGGATGCCGTCGTGATCTTCGCCAATGCCCAGTTCACGCACCGAGGCGATCATGCCCGCGGAGGTGTGGCCGTAGGTCTTCCGAGCGGAGATCTTGAAGTCACCGGGCAGCACGGCGCCCGGCAGGGTCACCACGACCTTGTCGCCCACGGTGAAGTTGTGCGCACCGCAAATGATGCCCTGCACGCCGGAGGGGTCGATGCCCTTGCCGGTCAGGGTCTGCTCCTGGCCCTCCGGAACCACGCGCACGGTGCACCAGTTGACGGTCTTACCGTTGGAGTGGGTTTCCGGTTCCATGGTGAGCACCTGGCCCACCACAATGGGCCCGGACAGCTCGTCCGTGGGGCGGTGAATGTCTTCTTCTTCCAGGCCCACTTTGACCAGGGTGGCCAGGACGTCCTCGGCGGTCGCGTTCTCGGGTACGGGCGCGTAGTCGCGCAGCCATGACAAAGGAACTCGCATGATTAGATCTCCATCCCGAAGTGCTCGCTGAACCGGACGTCGCCCTCGACCATGTCGTGCATGTCCGGGACGTTGTTGCGGAACATCAGGGTCCGCTCTATGCCCATGCCGAACGCGAAGCCCGAGTACCGCTCGGGGTCGATACCGGCCGCGCGCAGCACGTTGGGGTGCACCATGCCGCAGCCGCCCCACTCGATCCAGCGGGGCCCGCCCTTGGCGGTGGGGTGCCACACGTCCAGCTCGGCGGAAGGTTCGGTGAACGGGAAGTAATTGGGGCGCAGCCGAATCTGGGCTTCCTCGCCGAACATCACCCGCGCGAAGTGCGTGAGCGTGCCCTTGAGATCGGCCATGGACAGGCCCTCGTCCACGGCGAGGCCCTCCACCTGGTGGAACACCGGGGTGTGGGTCGCATCCAGTTCGTCCGTGCGGTAGGTCTTGCCCGGGCACACCACGTAGACCGGCAGCTCGCGCTCGAGCAGGGAGCGCATTTGCACCGGTGAGGTGTGGGTGCGCAGGACCAGGTGCGAGGACGGCGGGTCCACGAAGAACGTGTCCTGCAGCTGGCGGGCCGGGTGGTCCGGCTTGAAGTTCAGGGAGTCGAAGTTGAACCATTCGTGTTCGAGCTCGGGGCCGTCCGCGATCTCCCAGCCCATGCCCACAAATACGTCGCCAATGCGGTCCATCAGGTTGGTGAGCGGGTGGCGTCCGCCCAGCCGACGACGCCGCGTGGCCGCGGTGACGTCCACGGCCTCCTCCACGAGGATGCGGGCGTCACGCTCCTCCTCGAGCACGGTGGTGCGTGCGGCGATGGCCTTGTTCACGCGGCCGCGGGCCTGACCAATGAGCTTGCCGGCCACGGCCTTCTGAGTCTTGTCCAGCCCACCGATCGTGCGGTTGGCCAACGCCAGCGGTGATTTCTCACCGGTGTGTGCCAGTCGCACGGCCTTGAGCTCGTCAAGATCCGAGGCTGCCTCGATCTCGGTGAGCGCGCGCTCTACGGCTGAGGTGACCCCGGCCTCGTCGGTGGGGTCCACCTCGATGGACGGTGTGGGTTCGGACATGGTTTCTCGCGTTCCTGCTCGCGGACGGGTTCAGCGCAGGACCTGGCAGCTACCGCTGCCCCACGGTCCCCGCGTAAATGCCCGCAACGATCACGGTGCGGGCATGGCCAGTCTAGTGGATTGATTTGGGGCTCTCGGTCTGCTGCTCCCCCCACCAGCGCGGCGGGGTGAAGAACGCGGCGGCAAGGGCGCCGAGCAGCAGCACGACGGCCGGGAGCAGCAGGGTCTGGGTCACGGCGGCGGCAAAGCCTTCCCGGGCCGCCTCGGGTAGACCACCGGCGTTCGACGACGCCGCGAGCGACGCGGTCCCCGCAGCCTCCGGCAGGTTCGCGGCCAGTCGCGCTTGCAGTAGCACCGCGACCATGGCCGCGCCGAGAACGGCGGCGACCTGGCGGGTGGCGTTGAACACCCCGGAGCCGGCGCCCACGCGATCCGGGCGGAGGTTGGAGGTGGCCGTGATCGAGACCGGGGACCAGACCAGGGCGCTGCCCAGGCCCATGCCCAGGGTCATGACGGCCAGCAACCACACGGGGGTGTCCACGCGCAGGGCGAAGGCATAAGCGGCCAACGAGAGCGACATGATGATCATCCCGGGAAGGGCGAGGGATCGCGGAGTCCGCCGGGCCAGTGCTCGGCCGACGAGCGGAGCCAGGATCGCGGACAGCAAAGACATGGGCGCGTAGCTCAGTGCCGCCAGTGTGGGATCGAGATCGCGGACGAGCTGAAGGTAGAGCATCGCGGGGATGATCATGGAGTTCACGGTGAAGCTGACCGCCCCGATCGCCACGTTGGCCAGCGAGTAATTGCGGTCGCGGAACAATTCGAGCGGTACCAGCGGCTCCGCGCGGTTCTTGGCCTGCCAGACGACAAAGGCAATCATCACGGCCACGCCGGTTCCGATGACCACGGGGATGGTGACGGGGCCGACCACGGTGGACCAGCCGAACGTCTGTCCTTCCTGCACGCCGAACACGATCAGGAACAAACCCACGCCGGAGAGCAGTACGCCGGGGATGTCCAGGCGATGACTGCGGCGTTCGAAACGCGGCAGGTACTTGGCCGCGCGCCATAGGGCATAGATTCCCACCGGAACGTTGACCCAGAAGATCCACTGCCAACCGGCCAGGTCCACCAGCACACCACCCAGCAACGGCCCCACCAGCGTGGCGATACCGGCCGTGGCGCCCCAAATGCCCAGGGCGGTTCCGCGGGTCTCGCTCGGGAACATCCGGGTGATCACAGACATGGTTTGCGGCGTGAGAATGGCCGCTCCCAGCCCCTGGACGACACGGGCGGCCACGAGGCTGTCGATGCTGCTGGCAAATCCGCACCACAGGGACGCCACGGTGAAGATCGACAATCCCAATAAGTACATGGTGCGCGGACCGAAGCGGTCACCCAGCCGCCCGGTGATCAACAGCGGCACGGCGTAGGCCAGAAGGTAGGCGCTGGTCACCCACAGGACTCCCCCGATGGGCGCGTCGAGGCCCGCCATGAGTGCGGGAATGGCGGTGGAAACAATGGTGGCGTCCACCAGGATCATGAAGAACCCCAGGACCATGGCCCACAGGGCGCTCCACGCTGCCGGATCCTGCCGAGTCTCGGTGTGTTGTGCCATGGTCAGTGTCCGTGCCTCACGGTTGCGGGGTTGCCGACTCCGAGCTGCTTGAGCAGTGCCCCCACGATGGGCAGATCCGCGGGGATCCAGTCCAGGTCGAGGATCGGATCGGGATCAGCCAGGTCCACCCAGCGCAGTTGAAGGTGATCCTCCCCAGCGACGGGTGTGCGGTCATCAGTGACCACCGCCGTGAAGACACGCATCACCGCGGTCCCCTTCAGGGGCCAACCCTCCGGGTCCGGGGCGGGGACTTCCTCGAGCACTCGCACGGTGACGCCGAGCTCCTCGGAGCATTCCCGCACGAGGGCCTCCTGAGCGCCCTCGCCGGGGTCCTGTTTCCCGCCGGGGAACTCCCACAGCCCCCGGAGCTGCTCGGGATAGGCACGCTGGGCCACCAATAATCGGGTGGGCGATTGAGCGTTATCGAGGATCGCGGCGCCCGTGACCCGCGTGCGAGGATCGTGGGACGCGGGGGCGCTCATGGGTGCGCGCGGCGTTGGGCTCGCGCCGAAGCATACAAACACACGGTCGCGGCGGTACCCACGTTGAGGGATTCCGCGGCGCCGTAGAGCGGGACGGCCACGGCACAATCAGCGTGGGCCTTTTCCTCGTCGGTCAGGCCCTGGGCTTCGTTACCGAACAGCCACGCGGTGGGGCGGGACAACTCGTAGGGAGTGTGCGCGAAAGGTTCCACACCCGCGGATCGCAGCAGGGCGGCGTCGGCGAGCTCGTCGACCAAAATGTCCGCGTACCCGTCGGCGGCGAGGATTCCGAGGCCGTGCTGGCGGGCGGCCACAGCAATCTCGGCCAGCTCCGCTCCCGTGACCACCGGAACGTGGAACAGCGAACCCGCCGAGGAGCGCACGGCCTTGGGATTGAACGGATCCACGCTGCCGGAGGTGAACACCGCTGCACGGGCGCCGGCGGCATCCGCGGCGCGCACGACCGTTCCCGCGTTACCGGGGTCTTGAACGCGAACCAGGACGCAGGCCAGCTCGGCCCGCGCAAGCGCGAGATCGAGGGTGAGAGTGGGCAGGGAGCACACGGCCAACATGCCCTGGGGTGTCACGGCGTCGGTCATGGCCGCGAGCACCTCTGCGGTGACCGCGCGGATGAACACTCCCCCGCGTTCGGCGAGGGCTTCCAGATCCGCGGCGATGTCCGGGTGGCGCTCCAGCTCCGCCTCGGTGACGTACACGGCGTCCAGCCCCGGAAGACCGGGCGGGGGCGTGTCCGAAAGGGCCAGCCGGAGTGTTTCGCGCACGTTCTGGGGCCCCTCGGCGCGGAACAGTGCGCGCTTGGAACGAATCGAGCGCCTGGTCAACGCGGCCACGTCACGAACCCGATCGGAACGGGTGTTGGACAGCAGCCGGTCTCCCAGGCGCTCGGTGAAGTTCACGAACCTGATCAGGCAGCGTTGCGCGGCGCGGAGGTGTCCTCCGGCAGTGCGTCCTTGGCGACCGTGACCAGGGCGGCGAAAGCGTTGGCGTCATTGACGGCCAGCTCTGCCAGCATGCGGCGGTCCACCTCAACCTCGGCGGCCTTCAGGCCTTGGATGAAACGGTTGTAGGTCAGGCCGTTGGCGCGTGACGCAGCGTTGATGCGCTGGATCCACAGGCGACGGAAATCGCCCTTCTTCTTGCGACGGTCGTTGTAGGAGTAGGTGTACGAGTGCAGCACCTGTTCCTTGGCCTTGCGGTACAGGCGCGAACGCTGCCCGCGGTAACCGGAGGCCATCTCCAAAATTTCACGACGCTTCTTGTGGGCGTTGACCGCCCGCTTCACACGTGCCACGTGTGTACTCCTTACGGTTCGGTTCCGATCACGATCGGAACAATCTCACATTTTCACGGTGCCGCTGTCACGGCACAAAACTTGGTGTAGCGCTGGCTTACTTGCCCAGCATCCGCTTGATGGCCTTGGCCTCGCCCGGGGTGCTCACGATCTGATCGCTCGCGAGGCGGCGGGTCAGTCGCGAAGACTTGTGCTCCAAGTAGTGGCGGCGGTTGGCCTGCTGACGCTTGACCTTGCCCGAACCGGTGAGCTTGAAACGCTTCTTAGCCCCACTGTGGGTCTTCATCTTCGGCATAGTGGCCGTCTCCTTTGGTTCAACCGGTGACGCACACCGGTGGGCCGCCGCTTAGCAGCGACGGCCACGCTTGTGTTGAGCGTGTGGCACGCCCAACGCTGTCAATTCACTGCGTGCCGCGCGCCTCAGCGCTTGGCGGGACCCGGCTTGGGAGCGCCGGGCTTGGGTGCACCGGGCTTCGGAGCCGCAGCGGGCTTGGGTGCGGCCTTGGGTACGGCCGCCGATGCCGGCTTGGGTGCCGCCTTGGGTTTGGTGGTCGACGACGCCGCGGCCTTGGGCTTCTCGGTGGAAACGTCCTCGGACTTCGCGATGCGCTTCTCAGCCTGTTCCTCGGTCTCGGTCACTGCCGGAGCAGCCTGTCCGATCTTGGGATCAACGGCCGGTGCAGCCACAACCTCGGGCTCGGACTTGGGTGCCTCATCCTGAGTGGTCTCGGGCTTGGTGTCCGCCTGATCCGCGACCATTGCCTGCTCGTTGTTCTGAGCCGGTACTTCTTCCGTGGTTTCGGGTGCGCTTGCCGCACTGCGCAGCTCCTCCGGGAACGCGTCCCCGATGGACTGGGTCACGGGTGCGGCCTGGGAGGTGTCCACCCGCTGCTTGCGGTCGTTGTCCGCCTTGGACTCGTCGCGCTGCTTCTGACGACGGGCTTCGGCGCGGGCCTCGGCCTTGTTCTTCAGCGGACCGATCACCATGACCATGTTGCGACCGTCAACGCGGGGATTGGTTTCCACCACACCCACCTCGGCGACATCCTCGGCCAGGCGCTGAAGCAGACGGACACCCATTTCGGGGCGCTGCTGCTCACGACCGCGGAACTGGATCATGGCCTTGACCTTGTCACCGGCGCCCAAGAAGCGCTTGGCGTGACCGACCTTGGTCTCATAGTCATGAGTGTCGATCTTGAGGCGGAACCGAACTTCTTTGAGCACGGTGTTCGCCTGGTTCTTGCGAGCCTCGCGCGCTTTGACCGCGGCCTCGTACTTGTACTTGCCGAAGTCCATGAGCTTGGCCACGGGAGGCTTGGCGTTCGGTGCGACCTCGACCAGATCGAGATCCGATTCGCGTGCTAGCCGCAGTGCGTCCTGGACGCGTACGATGCCAACCTGCTCGCCGCCGGGTCCGACAAGACGGACCTCCGGGACACGGATTCTGTCATTGATACGTGGATCGCTAATGCCAATCTCCTGATGTTCGTGGGTTTCCCCGTTGCTATGAACTACCGCAACAAAAAACCTCCGCTGCGGTAGGCGCGAGCGGAGGTTGAAACCACACTGTCATCAGAAATGCCCATGGATCACATGCCTGGCGGCATGGACCCCGGATTTCCGGTCACTGACCCGGTATCCTGCAACCCGTTGTGAAACGAGCGGACGCGGGTGGGAGTTACCTCCACTTGCACACTGCCCGACAGTTTAGCGCATGGTCGGCGGTGTGCGCGAACCGTGGCCGTGATCCCTGGCTCCCCGCGGCCGTGAGCGGGCCGTGCGCCGGGGTGGTGGGACTGATTTAGAGTAGATCCATGACCGACGCACCGCGCAACGAGCGCTTTGAATTCGACGACCACCCCCACGGCCAAGACGGACACGGCGCAGCGGACGAGACCGTAGCGGCTGTGAACGAGCAGATGCGCGACATCGCGGAGGTTCCCGCGGTGGAGGTCATCACCACGGCCGCCGTGCATCTCATGAGCGCCGCCGCGGTCAAGTGCGGCCTGGCCGCCGGTGACGATGCCGAGGAACTCAAGGACCTGGACGAGGCCCGCAAACTCATTACCGCGCTGGCCGGTTACATCACCGCAGCCGCACCGGAGATCGGCTCCCAACACGCGGCCCCCCTGCGAGACGGTCTCAAGTCCCTGCAGTTGGCCTTCCGCGAAGCCTCCCCGTTCCCGGATGCCCCCGGCTCCGGTCCCGGTGAGAAGTTCACCGGACCCGTGTTCGGCTAAACGGTCAGGCGCAGCCCCAAGGAATCCACGTTCTCGGCCATGATCGGCTCGGTGGCCAGCTTCTGCTGGTACCGGTCGATCGTGGCCTGAACCATTTCTTGGGTCAGTCCGGGTGTCAGCTGCACCACGATCACGAGTTCGGGCCCGGTCGCCCCACCGTCCAGCACCGCGCCGTCGGAGCGGCGTCCGTGGATCCCGGGGCCGGGCTCGGTGCGGGCGGACACGATGTTCTCCATGCCCAGTGCCGCACGCAGTACGGCATCGTCCACGGTGAGGTCCGCGTACGACGGCGTCCACGGCGTGTCCTTCGCAACGCACCACATGGCCGGGCGACGCACCACGAAGGCCGGGTCGGCAGCGGGGTTCACCACCAGGAGGTCCGAGCCGTCCTGCACAGCGGACAGGGCGGCCTTGCGGATATCCACTGCGACCGGTCGCGCCTCGGAGTTCCATGCGGACAGCTCACCCACCGCGGTGAACACCGGGAGGGCCTTACGCCCGTCAGCGGTCCGCACACTCACGAGGGCCATGTCCGCTTCCTTGTCGGACACGAGTCCGTGTTCCGTGATCTGCGAGTGCGAGACCTCAGCCACGATCGGCACGAACACCCTGATGCCGGGTAGTGCCGCAACCACTGCCGCCTCAGTGGCGTGCCCGCCCCGCCACGCCGCCAGGGCGGAGGCGATCGCTGGTGCCGAGGCGCCGTCGTCGTCCGGGAACAAGTGCGTGTGGCTGGTGCCCTCCCCCAGGTTGCGACCCTCCCAGGCCTGGCCGCCGGTGTCTTCCGCGCCGCCGGCCGAGCGCAACTGCGCGGCAATGTGGGCGGGCAGCGGCCGGGAGGAAGACCCGTCAGGCATTCGGTCGACCGGCCACATCCAGCGCCTCGGGGAGCGTGAACTTGCCGGCGTAGAGCGCCTTACCCACGATTGCGCCCTCGACACCCACGGGGACGAGCTCGCGCAGGGCGGCAATATCCTCCAGGGAGGACACACCACCGGAAGCGACCACGGGCTTGTCGGTGCGGCGAGCGACCTCGGCCAGCAGATCGACGTTCGGCCCCTTGAGCGTTCCGTCCTTGGTGACGTCCGTGACCACATAGCGGGAGCAGCCGTCCGCCTCGAGGCGGTCCAGGACCTCCCAGAGGTCCCCGCCCTCCTTGGTCCAACCGCGAGCGGCCAGCGTGGTGCCGCGAACGTCCAGGCCCACGGCAATCACGTCCCCGTGCTGGGCAATCACGCGCCGGGTCCACTCGGGGTTCTCGAGCGCGGCAGTGCCCAGGTTAATGCGGGCCGGGTTCAGGGACAGGACACGTTCGAGTGATTCGTCATCGCGGATACCGCCGGACATCTCGATCTTCATCTCGATCTGATCCGCCACGCGACGCAGCACGTCAATGTTGTCACCGCGCCCGAAGGCAGCATCCAGATCAACGAGGTGCAGCCATTGCGCACCGGCTTCCTGCCACAGCAGAGCGGCCTCCACGGGATCGCCGTAACCGGTTTCCGAACCGGCTTCACCTTGCACCAGGCGAACGGCCTGACCGTCCTGCACGTCAACGGCGGGCAGCAATTCCAAACGGGGGGTGGTGTCCTGGGACATGGTTCTCCTTACCGGCGGTGAAGACCGCGCGAAAAATTCAACATTGATGTGCAAGGTGGGTGCCGCGGCCCGCGCCGCGGCGGGACGCTACAGGGAGGTGACCCAGGAATACGCGCCGTAACCGACCAGCGCCAGAGCAATGGTCGCCAGCAGCAGCACGGACCAGAGGGGCTTCTTCTGCTGTTTGAAAGAAATGGCACCGCCCACGAAGAACGCGCCCAGCACCATGGTCAGCATGGAATAGGTCACTTCTCGACCTCCACGCCGCGCACGGGCATGCGTTCGCCCATGCGACCGGTCCGGGGCAGTGTGCCAAGCCAGTTGCGCAGCAGCGCGATGCCCGCGGCCGAGGACTTCTCCGGGTGGAACTGCGTGGCACTCAACGCACCGTTCTCCACCGCGGCCACGAACGGGCCACCGTGCTCGGACCACGTGACCCCGGGTGCCCTCATGCGGTCGATCGTCTGATCGAAATTCCAATCCTGCACACCGTAGGAGTGCACGAAGTAGAACCGTTCGTCCTCGATGCCCTTGAAGAGCACCGAATCCTCCGGCGGTTCCACGGTGTTCCATCCCATGTGGGGAACCACGGGTGCGTTCAACCGTTCCACGGTTCCGGGCCACTGGGCCAGGCCTTCCGAGCGCTCACCGTGTTCGACACCCTCATCGAACATGACCTGCAATCCCACGCAAATACCCAGGACGGGACGGCCACCGCTCAAGCGACGGTCGATGAGCCGGGGAGCCTGGACCGACCGCAATCCGGCCATCACGGCCGCGAACGCACCCACGCCCGGGACCACGAGCCCGTCGGCGTCCATGACGTCCTCCGGGTCCGCACTGAGTTTGACCCTCGCTCCCGCGGCTTCGAGCGCTCGCACGGCGGAATGCACATTGCCGGCGCCGTAATCGAGAACGACGACGCACGGGGCCTGCTCGGAGTCGGTCACCTGGTCGTTCTCGGGATTCACAAGGCCCCCTTGGTGGACGGAATGGCGTCGGCCATGCGGGCATCGGGTTCCACGGCCTCGCGCAGCGCGCGGGCCAGTGCCTTGAACTGCGCTTCCACGATGTGATGCGGGTCCCGGCCGCGAATGACGTCGATGTGCAGGCACAACTGGGCGTGATAGGCGAAGGACTCGAAGACGTGGCGGGTCATGGAGCCGGTGAAGTGCCCGCCGATCAAGTGGTACTGCTGACCCTCCGGCTCGCCGGTGTGCACCACGTACGGGCGACCCGAGACGTCCACGACCGCCGAAGCCAGTGCCTCGTCCAGGGGGATGGTGGCGTGACCGAAACGACGGATGCCCCTCTTGTCACCGAGTGCTTGCAGGAAGGCATCGCCCAGCACAATGGCGGTGTCCTCGACCGTGTGGTGCACGTCGATGTCGGTGTCCCCGTGGGCCTGCACGTTGAGGTCGATCAGGGAGTGCTTGGACAGCGCCGTCAACATGTGGTTGTAGAAGGGCACCGTGGTCTCGATGGTGGACTGACCGGTGCCGTCCAGGTTGAGTTCCACGCGCACCGTGGATTCACTGGTCACGCGTTCCACCACGGCCGTACGAGGTGAGTTGGTTGGGGACATAACGGGGTGTGACTCCTCGATTTCTGCAAGTGCCCGCCGGAAACAGCGGCGATATCCAGTCTACTGGGCGGGCCCGACCCGCCCGCCCGGTGACCGTCGGAGGCCCGACCCGCGGCTCACGCGGATTGGAGGTAGCTCTCCACGGCGGTCAGGAACGCGGTGGTCTCATCCTCGGTGCCCGCGGTCACCCGCAGGTGGCCGGGGATTCCGACGTCGCGCACCAGCACCCCGTGATCCAGGAGGTGCTGCCACATCCGTTGCGCGTCTGCCATGCCGCCGTAAAACACGAAGTTGGAATCGGACTCCGCGGGTGCGAGACCCAGGCGTTTGAGATCGTCCACAATGCGGTCCCGTTGCATCTTGATGTCTTCCACCGTGCTGAGCAGGACGTCCTTGTGTTCGAGGGCCGCCAAGGCCGTGGCCTGGCTGACGGCGGAGAGGTGATAGGGCAACCGCACCAGGCGAATGGCATCCGTGACCTCGGGGGCCGCGGCGAAGTAGCCCAGTCGGGCCCCGGCCAGGGCAAAGGCCTTGCTCATGGTGCGAGTGACAATCAGCCGAGGGCGGCCTTCGAGCAGGGTCAACGCAGACGGTGTGCCGAACCGGGCGAATTCCGCGTAGGCCTCGTCCACAATGACCATGGAATCGGATTCCGCAGCGGCCTCGTACACGGCCCGAACCACGTCCAAACCCAGCGCGGTGCCGGTGGGGTTATTGGGTGAACACAGGAATACCACGTTCGGCGTGTGCTCGCGAACCTGCGCTGCGGCGGACTCGGCCGACAACGTGAAATCTTCTGCGCGCCGGCCCGCGATGAACTCGGTACCGGTCCCGGAGGCCAGCAGCGGGTACATCGAGTAGGTTGGGACGAACGTGAGAACCGAACGGCCGGGACCCCCGAAGGCCTGCAGGATTTGCTGCAGGATCTCATTGGACCCGTTGGCGGCCCAGAGGTTTTCAGCCCCTAGACCGTGGCCCAGATAACCGGCGAGCGCGGTGCGCAGTTCCGTGAACTCCCGATCCGGGTAGCGATTGAGCTGCCCGGCGGCCTGAGACACGCGCTCCGAAATGGCATCCACCACCGGTTGCGGAACGGGGTGAGTGTTCTCGTTGGTGTTGAGTGCCACCGCAACATCGAGTTGGGGGGCACCGTACGGGGACATGCCCCGTAAATTCTCACGCAAGGGCAGGGCTTCTAAACGATCGAGATTTTGGCTCACTCCCCTAGCTTAAGCGCCGGGGGTGCCTTCGCACGATTCAGCGTGCGGGGACCTCCAGCAGTTGGCCGGCGGAGATCTCCGAGGACGCCAATCCATTGAGCTCCACGATGTCGTCCATGACTTCACGGGTGTCGCGCTGGGGATCAGCCGCGTACGCGATCTCCCACAGTGACTGGTCGGGTTGAACGCTCACGGTATGGGTCACCGGGTCACCCACGGGCTCGCTGTTGGCCTGAACCGTGGTGGGCAGCAAGAAAATGACCGCGACCACCAGCAGCGCCGCGGCACCCGTAATGAGCGGTACCCCAATGAAGACGAACCGCCCTCGGCGGGTGAGATTGAGCTTGGGTGCTCGAGCAATGCTGCGAGCGCTGGTGGGCAAGATGCGTGTGGTCATGGCAACCTCCTGGTGATCTCTCCGGTAACCGCGGGATAAGGCGGCAGGGTGTTCGAACCCTTTTCCCGGTGTTAGAACACGTTTTCGAATACCGGAGTTAAGTTCTAGCACGGGTGTACGAACCTTGTCGAGGGAAAAATCGAACATGTGTTTGAGTCCTCACTCCGGGGGCACTAGTCTTTAAGCAACGCCCGTACTAGTTGATCGAACACTTCCGACACGCATAAGCGCCCGGATCGAGCTCGGCGAGTACGGCATCCCTCGCGGTTGATCCCGCGGTGGACACACGGTGAAAGGACCCAACTCGTGAGCACACCTTCCCCCTCCGGTTCGGAGTCCCCGCGTTCGCAGCGGCCACTGACCGCTCGCCAGCGCACCATCCTCAGCGCGGTGCAGCGTTCCATCGGTGAGCGCGGTTATCCCCCGTCCATGCGCGAAATCGGCGACGTCGTGGGCCTGGCATCGCTGTCCAGCGTGACCCACCAACTGGGTCAATTGGAGAAGCTGGGGTACATCCGCAGGGATCCAAGGCGCCCCCGCGCCATGGAAGTTCTTCGTCCACTCTCCGAGACCGAACTGGCCCGTGAACTGGGTGAGCCCCACACCGCGGAACGGGCTTCAACGTCCCCCACCGGCTCGGTGCACAACATCAATCAGCTGCCCGCGAGCAGCTCTGACGGCTCCATGGCATCGGTGCCCCTGGTCGGCCGAATCGCCGCCGGTGGTCCCATCACGGCGGAGCAGTCGGTCGAAGACGTGTTCTCCTTGCCGCGCGAGTTCGTGGGCCACGGTGACCTGTTCATGCTGAAGGTCTCGGGTGACTCCATGATCGACGCCGCCATCTGCGACGGGGACTGGGTCGTGGTGCGCCAACAGAACACGGCGGTCAACGGTGAGATCGTTGCGGCCCTCTTGGACGACGAGGCCACGGTGAAGACCTTCCGCCAACGCGACGGACACACGTGGTTGTTGCCCCAGAACACGCAGTACGAACCCATCCTGGGTGATCACGCCACCGTGATGGGCAAGGTCGTGTCGGTTTTCCGGTCCCTGTGATTCACCGGGGTCTTTGCCCACCGTCATCGGTGACGACACCAACCCGTCGGGTGAAGGCTGTAGGACTACTGTGAACTGCTCAGCCGCTTCAGGGCGCCCAGGACCGTGGCTTTGTCCGCGGTGGGCCACAGCGGCGGCAGGGACTTGGCCAGGAAGGTGCCGTAGCGCGCCGTCGCCAGTCGTGAATCCAGGACCGCCACCACGCCGCGGTCGTTACTTGAACGGATGAGGCGTCCCGCGCCCTGAGCGAGCTTCACCGCCGCGTGCGTTGCTGACACGGCCATGAAGCCGTTGCCGCCCGCTCGTTCGGTCGCACGGGTGCGGGCGGTTCCCAAGGGGTCATCCGGCCGCGGGAACGGGATGCGGTCAATCACGACCAACCGACATGAGTTGCCGGGCACGTCCACGCCCTGCCACAGGCTCATGGTGCCGAACAGGCTGGCGGTGGGGTCGTCGGTGAACTCCTTCACCAGGGACGGCAGGGACGCCTCACCCTGGCAGAGGATGTCGGTGTCGATCAGCTCACGTAGTTTTTCAGCGGCTTCTTCGGCCGCGCGGCGGGACGAGAACAGCCCCAGGGCGCCGCCGTTGGAGGCCTTGAGCAGTTCGGCCAGTTCCGCCAACTGGTCCGAGGAGACGCCCCGGCCCGGTTTGGGCAGGTGCCTGGCCACGTACAGAATTCCCTGCTTGGGATAATTGAACGGGCTTCCCACGTCCACACCGCGCCACGGCGGGGACCCGGCGCCCTGCAGACCGAGAGCGCCGGCCACGGATGAGAACGATGAGCCCACCGCCAGCGTGGCCGAGGTCAGCACGACCGTGCGGCCGTCGAAGAGTCCTTCGCGAAGGGCGCCGGCCACACTGAGCGGAGCAATGTTCAGGGTTGCCGGCTCCCCCGCATCCGGGGACACGTATCCGGAGGACTGGTCCCAGCGGCCCACGCGGGAGATCCACAGGACGTCGTGATCCGTATTGGCACTGAGCATCCGATCGGCGGTGTCGAGAAGTTCCGACAGCCGGGAACGCGCGGCATGTCGTCCGGCGTCCTCCGCGTTGGAATCGCCCTTGGTTGCGCTGAGCCCGGAACGGGCCGCGTCCTGAACGCCGCGCACCGCATAGACCTGCTCCTCGGTGAAACCCCGCGGTAGCAGTCCGTTCGGATCGCCGTTGAAGGCGCGGTCGAAGGCGTCCGCGGCCTTGTCCAAATCATCGTGCGGGGCGGCGGTGTGTTTGCGCACGCCGCTGGCTGCGGCTCGCACGGCCGCACCGGACAGCGCGCCCGTGACCGCTCCGGTCACCCGGTCCCGCAATTCATGGGCCTCGTCCACGACCACCACGTCGTGTTCGGGCAACACGGCCAAACCCTCGAAGGCGTTGATGGCCAACAACGCATGGTTGGTGATCACCACGTCCGCCTCGCCGGCGGCCAATCGCGCCTTCTCGGCAAAGCATTCCTCGATCAGCGGGCATTTGCGGCCAATACATTCGCGCGCGGTGACGGAAACCTGCCGCCAGGCTGCATCGGAGACACCGGGCTGCACGTCGTCACGGTCACCGGTCTCGGTGGACTCGACCCATTCCCGCAGTCGTTTGACCTGCTGGCCCAACTTGCCCACCGCGGTCTCCCCGGCCCGAGCGGCACCGGCCGGATCGGCGAGATTGAACAGCGCGGCGTCGTCGTCGGTGGGGTAACCGCCACCTATTTTGTGCAGGCACGCGTAATTCGAGCGACCCTTGAGCAGCGCAACGTTGGGCCGGTGCGCCAGGTGTTCCTCGACCGCATCGAGCACGCGCGGTACGTCACGGCCCGTGACCTGCGACTGCAGCGCCAGGGTTGCGGTGGAGATGATCACGGGTTTGTCCGCGGTCTGAGCGTGTTCGAACACCGGAACCAGGTAGGCCAGCGACTTGCCCGTGCCCGTGCCCGCCTGGACCAGCAGGTGCTTGCCCGAGTCCAGCGCCTCGGCCACCTTGGCGGTCATGAAACGCTGGCCCTCCCGCCGTTGCCCGCCCATGGCGGTCACGGCGGCGTCCAGGAGCTCGAGGGAGTCCTTGGCTCCGGGCAGGGTTTCGGGCCGGATGTCCGAAATGTCCCGCCCGCTCTCGTCAATGAACGGGTCTGCCATACCTATGCGGTTTCCGCGCCCGGTTCGGATTCTTCGGTGTCCCCCGATTGCGCCGCTCCGAGCCGGTACGGTTCAAGTTCCGGCACGAGGCTCCCCCGCACGCGCACGCGCAGGCGGGTGCCGTCCTCAGTGTGTTCCGTTCGGAGGATCTCAGCGTCCTGGGCGTGCAGTCGTGAGACCACCTCACCGTAGACGTAGGGAATCAGCAGGTCCAGTTCATGATCCGGACGGGGAATGGCCCTCGAGATCAGCTGTTTGAGCTCCTCGATGCCCTCGCCCGTGCGGGCGGAGACGGCCACGGAAGGGCTCTCATGGTTGAGGAGACGACCCAGCACCACGGGATCCGCGACATCTGCCTTGTTGAGCGCCACTAATTCCGGGATGTCGGTCGCCCCCACGTCCGTGAGGACATCGCGGACGGCCTTGAGTTGACCCTCGGGGTCCGGGTGAGAGGCATCCACCACGTGGACGATCACGTCCGCGTCCGCCACTTCTTCCAGCGTGGAGCGGAAGGCTTCGACCAACTGAGTGGGCAGCGAACGCACAAAACCCACGGTGTCCGAGAGCGTGTAGCCGATACCGTCCGGCGTTTCCGCCTTGCGCACGGTGGGATCCAGCGTGGCGAACAGCGCGTTCTCCACGAGCACACCGGCGTCCGTGAGGCGGTTGAGCAGCGACGACTTCCCGGCGTTGGTGTAGCCGGCAATGGCCACGGACGGCACCGAGAAGCGTTTGCGGTTGAGCCGCTTGGTTTCACGGGCCGGTTTCATGGCCTCGATCTCGCGACGCAGTTTGGACATGCGCTGACGGATCCTGCGTCGATCGAGCTCGATCTTGGTTTCACCCGGGCCGCGCGAACCAATGCCCTCACCGGCCGCCGCACGGCCACCGGCCTGACGGGACAGGGACTCACCCCACCCGCGGAGGCGGGGAAGCATGTATTCCAGCTGGGCCAACTCGACCTGGGCCTTGCCCTCCTTGGACTTGGCGTGCTGAGCGAAAATGTCGAGGATCAGCCCGGTGCGATCAATGACCTTGACCTTCACGACGTCCTCCAGCGCACGGCGCTGTGAGGGTGCGAGCTCGGCATCGACGACCACGGTGTCAGCGCCGGTCGCCGCGACCACATCGCGCAATTCAAGTGCCTTGCCCGACCCCAAGTAGGTTCCGGGGTCCGGGTTCACGCGACGCTGGAGCATGCCGTCCATGACCTCCGAACCGGCAGTCTCCGCGAGCGCGGCGAGTTCACGGAGTGAGTTCTCCGCGTCCGCGAGCGTTCCCGCGGACCACAGCCCCGCCAGGACCACTCGTTCCAGCCGGAGCTGGCGGTATTCGACCTCGGTGACGTCTTCGAGTTCGGTGGACAGCCCGGCAACACGACGGAGGGCGTGGCGCTCGGCGAGGTCCTGCTGCTCGCCGTCGGCGTCGGAGAAGTGCGAATCCTCGTCGTGGAGTTCTCGGGCGCGGCCCAGCGGGTCGCGGCGTTGATCAGTGGCGTCTTCAGCGGCGTTCCTGTAGATGGTCGGTTCCTGCTGTGCACGGGCGCGAGCCAGGACCCTGGCGACGACGTCTTCGAGATCGGCACCCGAGGGTTCTCCGGAGTTCACCGGAAAACGGTGTTGGGAGTCTTCGGGGCGGTGAGATTCAGTCATAATTCCTTGATCTGCAAGCTGCTGGTAGTTCGTTCAGTCTATCGCCGCACCCCGACACGGAGCACTGAGCGATAACATGTGGAGCCATGGCCACAGAACCGCACCCTCAGCACTACTTCGTGACCGATCCGTCCCTGCCGGAGAAACCTCGGCAGATGTCGGTGGACCTGAGAGGCCGCAAGGTGCAGGTTCGTACCGCCGCCGGGGTGTTCTCCCCCGGTGATCTGGACAAGGGAACGGCCGCGCTGTTGCGCAACGTCCCCGAGCCGCACGGTCAGCACTTCTTGGACATTGGCTGTGGCTGGGGCCCGTTGACCCTGGCCATGGGGTTGGCCGATCCGGAAGCCACCGTGACCGCGGTCGATGTCAATGACCGCAGCCTGGAGCTCACACGTCGCAACGCGCAGACCCACGGGTTGACCCGTGTGGAGACTTACCGGCCGGAGGATGTGCCCCGGCAACGACAGTTCGACACCGTGTGGTCCAACCCGCCCATTCGTGTGGGCAAGGAGGCTTTGCACGAGATTCTGCTGACGTGGCTGCCCCGCCTGGCCCCGGGCGGAACCGCCTGGTTGGTGGTGCAGAAGAACCTGGGTGGCGATTCACTGCAGCGCTGGCTCGGCACGGCCCTCGACGCCGCCGAGTTCACGATCGAACGCGCGGCCACGGACAAGGGTTTCCGAATTCTGACAGTGCAACGCACGCGGTAGCGCCGTCATTCCCGGCACCGGAGGCTACGGCCGGGCCACTACGGTTACACCAGAACCGCGCGGGCGACCACGCGGGTGGGACCGGCCAGCACGACGTGCTCGGTACCGTCCGTGGCCGGCACGAACGTCACGGACAGCACGCCCCCTGGCACGTCCACCAACCAGCGGTCAGGGGCTTCTGCGCCGCCCCAGAAGCGGGTTGCCGCGGCGGCGGCGCACGCGCCGGTACCGCACGAGTGGGTCTCCCCCACGCCGCGTTCGAACACCCGCATGTGAATCCGACCGACCTCGGTGTCGTCGTGGTCCACCGGCACCACGAATTCGACATTGGTGCCGTCCTCGGGCTCCGGGGAGACCGACGGCGCACGGCGCAGATCCAGCCGGTCCAGCTTGTCCTCCTCGGACAGCGCCACCACGGTGTGGGGATTACCCATGCTGATCGACACACCCGGGCGCGGGACGGTCAAACCGTCGGTCGTGACCACGGCGTCCGAGCCCTTGTCCCGCGCGTCCCCGCCGGCCATGAAACTCCACGGGCCCATGTCCACGGCATAACCGCCGTCCGTGCGGGCCACCGAGCGAACACCCGCGCGGGTTCCGATCCGCAGTTGCGATCCCTGCGGAAGTTCCACGAGACCCTCACGGACCAGATGATCCACAAAAACACGGACCCCGTTGCCGCACATCTGCGCAATGGAACCGTCCGCGTTGCGGTAGTCCATGAACCATTCGACAGAGGGATCTTGTTCCGCGAGTTTCCGGCCCTCCGGCAGCTCGGTGGCCCGGACCGCGCGAATCACACCATCCGCACCCAAACCCATGTGGCGGTCGCACACGGCCGCCACGGTGTCCGCGGTCAGCGTGATCTCGCCGTTCTCGTCCGTGAAGACCACAAAGTCATTTCCGGTTCCGTGGGCCTTGACCACTTCTTGGTTCACCAATTCACGCCAGTCCACGGTGTTCACTCCCCGATCCACAGTTTCAGTCACGGCCGACAGTTTACGCGGATTGAATCAATGCCGCGGCTTCCTGCGCGAGTGCGGCCACACCTCCGGGGTGAGCCGCATTGAGCCAGTGCACGCGGGGATCCGCGCGGAACCACGTGCGCTGGCGTTTCGTGAAGCGTCGGGTGGCCACCACGGTGTCCTCACGGGCCGCTTCCACGGTCCGTACCCCGGCAAGTACGTCCAAGAGCTGCGGGTAGCCCAGGGCCTTGCCCGCGGTGGGACTTTCGCGTAGGCCCTGCCGCTCCAGCGAGCTCACCTCGTCGAGCCAACCCGCCGCCAACATCGCGTCGATGCGCCGGGCGAGGCGGTCGTTGAGGACCTCTCGCTCCATGTCCAGGCCGAGCTGAATCGTGGGGCGCACGTACGCGCGCTGCGGCATGAATGAGGTGAACGCACGCCCCGTGACTTCGTAGACCTCCAGCGCACGAACCAGGCGGCGGTCGTCCTTGACACGCGCCGCGGATGGGGGGTCGACGTCGCTCAGTCGCGCCATGAGCGCGCCGCGGCCCCGGGTGGCCAGCTCGTTCTCCAATCGTGTTCGCACCGCGGGATCCGTTCCGGGAAACTCAATGAAGTCCACGGCCGCGCGAACGTACAACCCCGAGCCGCCGGCGAGGATCGGCACTTTGCCGCGCGCAGCGATGTCGTCGATGGCGCCCCGTGCGTCCGTCTGGAACCCGGCGACCGAGGCTTCCTCCGAGATGTCCATGATGTCGAGGAGGTGATGCGGGACCCCCCGCCGCTCGACCATCGCGAGTTTGGCGGTGCCGATATCCATGCCGCGGTAGAACTGGAGGGCATCCCCGTTGACGACCTCGCCGTCAAGGTGCTCCGCGAGGGCCAGGGCGAGATCGGATTTGCCGGTTCCGGTGGGTCCGACCACGGCCACCAGGGGCGGCCCGTCGGACGGCCACGACATGGCGGCCACCCTATGCGGTACGCAGGGCCGGCATGCCCAAGCCCACGGTGCCGGGCTGACCGGAACCACCGGTGCCGCACGAATCCGCCTGCGCTGCGTCCCAGGCGTCCCCGCCCCGGGAGCGGCGCAGCGAGTACTCGGTTGAGTCCTTGGGGTCGGCCAACAGGTGGTAGGCCGCGGCCGCGGTCACGGGGACCGTCACGAAGTCACCGGGGCGAGGCGCCTCAGCCCCTTCCGGCACCGAGAAATGGACGAGTCGCTGGTCCTGGGAGCGGCCGCTCAAACGGTGGGTGCTCCGCGACTTACGGCCCTGGTGGGCGCTCACCAGGATCTCCACCGTGGAACCAACCAGCTGCTGGTTCAACCGCGCACTGATCCTGTCCTGCAGGGCCGTCAGTCGTTCAAATCGTTCCTGAACAACGTGGTGCGGTACCTGGTTCTCCATCTCCCCGGCAGGAGTGCCTGGGCGGATCGAGTACTGGAACGTGAATGCGGAGGAGAACTCGGACGCCTCGACCACGGCCATGGTGGCCTGGAAGTCTTCCTCGGTCTCACCGGGGAAGCCGACAATGATGTCCGTGGTGATGGCGGCATGGGGGATCTGTTCACGAACCCGCTCCAGGATCCCCAGGAACTTCTTGGAACGGTAGGAGCGACGCATGTCTTTCAGGATCTGGTCCGAACCCGACTGCAGCGGCATGTGCAGCTGCGGCATGACGTTGGGGGTCTCGGCCATCGCGTCAATCACGTCATCGGTGAACGCCGCGGGGTGCGGGCTGGTGAAACGCACGCGCTCAAGCCCCGCGATCTCACCGCACGCGCGCAAGAGCTTGGCAAACGCGCCGCGGTCACCGAACTCCACGCCGTAGGAGTTCACGTTCTGACCGAGCAGGGTGACTTCCACCGCGCCGGAATCCACGAGCGCCTGCACCTCAGCCAGGATGTCCCCGGGGCGGCGGTCTTTTTCCTTACCGCGCAGCTGAGGAACAATGCAGAACGTGCACGTGTTGTTGCAGCCCACCGAAATGGACACCCATCCGGAATAGGCCTGTTCGCGCTTGGTGGGCAGGGTTGAGGGAAATGTTTCCAGTGATTCGAGGATCTCGACCTCGGCCTGATGATTATGACGGGCACGCTCCAACAGCACCGGGAGCGAACCGATGTTGTGCGTCCCGAAGACCACATCAACCCACGGGGCTTTCTCCACAATGGTGGAGCGGTCCTTCTGGGCGAGACATCCACCCACGGCAATCTGCATGCGCTCATTGCGCTTCTTGGCCGGTGCCAGTTGACCGAGCTGACCGTACAGCTTGTTGTCAGCGTTCTCGCGCACCGCGCAGGTGTTGAACACCACGAGATCGGGGTCTCGATCGACGGCGGGTACATAGCCCGCTGCTTCGAGCAGACCGGTGATGCGCTCCGAGTCATGCGCGTTCATCTGGCAGCCCAGGGTGCGCACCTCGTATCCGGGGGCGGGCACATCGGAGGCGTCGGGGGCGGCAGTCACCAGGGTGTCGGTCAGTTGAGTCACCCCATTATGTTAAGGACCAGGTCAAATTAACTCGCTCGCTACCCATCACGCACCGGGCCAGGGGTCCGGTTCGGAGAAATCATGTGCGGAGCCGTGGTTGGAGAGTTCCTGCTTCACCACTCCGAAGGCAAGCCCGGGCGGGTACCCCTTACGACCCAGCATGCTGACGAGCCGCCGGGTGACCTTGTCGACTTCTTTGCGATCCGAGACATCGAGGCTCCGGGGCATTTTTTTCCGCACGAGTTCGTGAGCGTCCTCCGTCTCGTCCTCGTCGGTGCGTTGTTCGAGGGCGTCCTCCGCGAGCTCCCCCGTAATGCCACGCTGTTGAAGTTCGCGGCGCAACGCGCTGCGGGAGAGTTTGCGCGTCTCGGCCCGGGACCGCACGAACATGGCGGCGTAGGCGCGGTCGTCCACGAGGTTGACCTCCTCGAACCGGTCCAGAACTTCTTGGGCCACCTCTTCGGGAACATCACGATCGGCGAGCTTGTCTTCCAGCTGCTTACGAGACTTGGCGGATGCGGTGAGTTGACGTAGCACAATGGCCCGCGCAACCTCATGCTGATTGGGTTCAGTGTCCTGCGCGGCGGCGCCTTCCGCGGGTGGCTCCGCAGGACCTCGGTATCGCGCCGAGGCCCTGCGCCGTCGGGAGTTGTAGCGAGAGGACTGACTCATCGCTCAATCACCTCGATCAGAATGCGGGAAGTTCCGGTTTGGCCGCATCCGGAGCCTCGAGGATGTCGTCCTCGGAGGGATCCACGACGTCCTGTGCGGTATCTTCGACGTCCGCGCTGTCCTCCGTGATGCCGAGCTTCACCAGGATCTTCCGCTCGATCTCCGCGGCCAGTTCCGGGTTGTCCTTCAGGAAGCGGCGGGAGTTCTCCTTGCCCTGCCCCAGCTGATCGCCCTCGTAGGTGAACCAAGCACCGGACTTCTTGACGATCCCGTGCTCCACACCCATGTCGATCAAACCACCCTCAATGGAGATGCCCTGACCGTAGAGAATATCGAACTCGGCCTGCTTGAAGGGCGGTGCCATTTTGTTCTTGACGATCTTGGCACGGGTACGGTTACCGACCGGGTTGGCGCCGTCCTTGAGGGTTTCAATACGACGGACGTCAACGCGCACCGAGGCGTAGAACTTCAAAGCCTTACCGCCAGTGGTGGTTTCGGGGGAACCGAAGAACACACCGATCTTCTCGCGCAACTGGTTGATGAAGATGGCGGTGGTGTTGGTGTGCGACAACCGGCCCGTGATCTTACGCAGCGCCTGGGACATCAAGCGCGCCTGCAGGCCCACGTGGCTATCGCCCATTTCGCCTTCGATTTCGGCCTTGGGAACCAGCGCCGCCACGGAGTCGATCACGACGATGTCGATGGAGCCGGAGCCCACCAGCATGTCCATGATCTCCAGGGCCTGTTCACCGGTGTCCGGCTGGGACACGAGCAGGTTGTCCGTGTCCACACCCAGCTTTTCGGCATAGACGGGGTCCAGTGCGTGCTCGGCGTCGATGAACGCCGCAATACCGCCCGCGCGCTGCACACTGGCAACCGCGTGCAGAGCCACGGTGGTCTTACCGGAGGACTCGGGACCGTAGATTTCGACCACGCGGCCGCGCGGGAAACCTCCGATGCCGAGTGCCACGTCCAGTGCAATGGACCCCGTGGGAATGGTTTCGATGCGGGTGGCCGGCCGGTCACCCAGGCGCATGACCGAGCCCTTGCCGTAGTTCTTGTCGATCTGCGCCAGGACAGTATCCAGAGCCTTCTCACGATCGGAGCCGACCACCTGAGAGGGAACGGTAGTGATTCCCTTGGACTTGGCTGCCATGATTCACCTCGGTTCTTAGGGGCCCGCGCACTCGGCCCTGTTGTTTGGTTCGCATCTCAACCTACTGAGGAGGTCTGACACGCATAAGGGTCCACGAATAATGTGGAGCCCGGATCATCTGATTCGAATATACATTCGATTGGTCTCCGGCGCCACGGGGCCACTACGGTGTGGGTTCCTTGTCCGGACCCCACCAGCGGCTCTCCGGAATTTCTTGCGCCCTGCAGAGTGCGAACCACACGTGTTTGGGGTCGGCTCCGGCATCGAGTGCCTCAACCGCGGTCCGATCCCCCACCTCTGCCATGACAAGGTCACGGGCCAGAACTTTGGAGTACCCGGACCCGAATTCATGGGCCATTAGCTCCCAGAACGTACTGATGCGCATCGACCTTTCCTAACGTTGTTCGGCATTTCGGTGAGAGACCAAGGGCCCACCGACAATGCCGGTGGACCCTTGGAACGCTGACGCGTACGAGCGAGGTGAATCAGTGATTGGACGCGGCTGCGCCCCCGCGCAACTGGCGGACCTCACGAGTGAACTCCTCGGTCAACTCGGAAGGCACGGTGTCAGGGATGAAGTTACCCTCGGCGTACGCGAGCCGCTCCGCAACTTCGCGCAACATCTGTGACAGGGGGATTGCCAGGGCGGCGCAAATGGAGGCCAACAGCTCGGAAGATGCCTCCTTCTGTCCGCGCTCCACTTCGCTCAGGTAGCCCAGCGACACTCGTGCACTGTGCGAGACCTCCCGCAACGTGCGTCCCTGACGCTGGCGGACATTGCGGAGTACTTCGCCGATCTCCTGCCGCAGTACTCCCACTTTCACGTCCTTTGTCTCGGCATGCTCTTCCTCGGACAGTCCCACGTCCTTCCAACGGACGACACCATTGACGGACACGGGTTGCTTTGTCATGTGAATTGCCTACTCCTCGTAACGTGGGGTCAAACCGTCTAACCAGGTATTTTCGAATCGACCGACGCCGGTACAACGACCCTGGGGGGGGCTCGCGTCGAGCCTCTGATAGTAAGTAACCTGTTTACTTCTTCGATTATTCCTTGCCGGCCTTAAAATTTCACTGGCAATTGTCTGTGAGCTCGATTTGTGACGCTAGTAAGTCCATGGCGCGGGACACCGTCTCCCGGCGAATGGCTGCCCGCCCTCCGTCCAGGTGCAACTCGAGGTGGTCGTCACCGCGGGGCCCGCTCACTCCTATGTACACCGTGCCCACGGCCTGACCGTCGTGGGGTTCAGGCCCGGCCACACCGGTGGTCGACACGGCCCAGTCGACACCCAGAGCGGTCCGTGCGCCGCGCGCCATGGCCCGCGCGACGTCCGGGTCCACGGCGCTCTTGGCTTCCAAGACGTCCCGGGAGACTCCCAGGGTTCTTTCCTTCACGGCGTGCGAGTAACTCACCACGCCACCCTCGAGACATTGCGAGGCTCCGGGAACGTCGACGATCGCCGCTGCCAGCGACCCGCCGGTCAGGGACTCCGCCGTGCCAATGGTGACACCGTGTTCGATGGCCAGTTGGACCAGATCCACGGCCGTGTGCAGATCGGACCCGGCCATTACTTGTCCTTCCCGAGGGCTGCGTTACGCAGTTGGACGGCCTTGATCACGTAGTCGATGCCGGTGACCACGGTGACGATCAGCGCCAGTGCGGTCAGCACCCACGCGAACCACAGCCACCAGGTGCCCACCAGGGGCGCCAGCGGCAGCAGCAACGCGATCAGGGCGGCCGTCTGCAGCACCGTCTTGGTCTTGCCGCCCTTGGATGCGGCCATCACGCCGTAGCGGATCACCATGAAGCGCATGATGGTGATCCCCCATTCGCGCACCAGGATGACAATGGTGACCCACCACCACAGCTCTCCCAGCATCGACAGCACCACGAAGGCCGCGCCGGTCAGTAATTTGTCCGCGATGGGGTCGGCAATCTTGCCGAAACTCGTGATCAGGTTGCGCGCGCGGGCGATGTCCCCGTCGAGCTTGTCCGTGTACATGGCCACGCCGAACACCACCACGGCCGCCCACCGCATGGGCATGGAGTCCGCACCGTGTGTCCCGCCTGCCCACAGGAACCATACGAAGAACGGCACCATGACGATCCGCAATGCGGTCAGCGTGTTGGGCAGGTTCCAGTTGGAGGAATTGGGTGGCGGGTCGCCCACTGTGCGGGGGGCGGACGTGCCGCCATGTCGAGCCATCATCATCGTCCGGTCAACTCCCATGCATCGTTGGAATCGTCATTACCGTCGTGGTAATCCTTGGCCACGTCTGACAGTCCCGCTTCCACGGGATCGTCACCGTAGTCCATGGAACCGCCGGTCCCGGCCGACGGCGCCGCGGAACCTGCCGCGGCGTCGTCGTCACCGGGCGCGGTGGGCGGTTCCTCACCGCGGATCAGCGCCAGTGTCGCCGCGAGGTCGTCGGGTTTGACGAGGACATCGCGGGCCTTGGAGCCCTCCGAAGCCCCCACCACGCCGCGGGATTCCAGCAGATCCATGAGGCGGCCCGCCTTGGCGAAACCCACGCGCAGCTTGCGCTGGAGCATGGAGGTGGACCCGAACTGCGTGGTGATGATGAGCTCGGCTGCCTGCAGCAGGACGTCGAGATCGTCCCCGATGTCCTCGTCGATGTGCTTCTTGGGCGCTTCCTGGATCACGTCTTCGCGGTAGTTGGTCTTCATCTGCGTCTTGACGTGCTCCACGACCCTGTGGATCTCGGATTCCGAGACCCACGCCCCCTGCACACGCAGGGGCTTGGACGCACCCATGGGCAGGAATAGGGCGTCGCCCTGACCAATGAGTTTCTCGGCGCCGGGCTGATCCAGGACCACGCGAGAGTCGGTGACGGAGGACGTTGCGAACGCCATCCGGGAGGGCACGTTGGCCTTGATCAGGCCCGTGACCACGTCCACCGAAGGACGCTGTGTGGCGAGCACCAGGTGAATGCCCGCGGCGCGGGCCAGCTGGGTGATGCGCACGATCGAGTCCTCGACGTCGCGCGGGGCGACCATCATGAGGTCCGCCAGCTCGTCCACGATCACCAGCAAATAAGGGTACGGCCGGATAACTCGTTTGGAACCTGGCTCCGGCTGAACCTTGCCGTTGCGCACGGCCTTGTTGAAGTCGTCAATGTGTTTGTACCCGTAGTGCGACAGGTCGTCGTAGCGGGCGTCCATTTCACGCACCACCCACTGCAGGGCCTCCGCAGCCTTCTTGGGGTTGGTGATGATGGGGGTGATCAGGTGGGGAACTCCCTCGTACGCGGTGAGTTCCACGCGTTTGGGATCCACCATGACCAGGCGCACCTCGTCGGGTGTGGAGCGCATCAGGATGGACACGATCATCGAGTTCACGAATGAGGACTTACCCGCGCCGGTGGCACCGGCCACGAGCATGTGCGGCATCTTGGCCAAATTGGCCACCACGAACCCGCCCTCGACGTCCTTGCCCACGCCCATGACCATGGGGTGCTCCGACGTGCGGGCGCGCTGCGAGCGCAGCACGTCACCCAACGCCACGGTCTCGCGATCCGTGTTGGGAATCTCGATACCAATTGCGGACTTGCCGGGAATGGGCGACAGGATGCGGACATCAGCGGAGGCCACGGCGTAAGCAATATTCTTGGACAGGGCCGTGACGCGCTCCACCTTGGTACCCGATCCCAGTTCGATCTCGTAACGAGTGACCGTGGGGCCGCGGGAGAAACCGGTCACCTCGGCATCGACCTTGAACTGGTCCAGCACGTTGGTCAGGGATGTGACCACGCGGTCGTTGGCCTCGGAGCGGTCCTTGGCGGGCGGGCCCTGCACCAGAGCGTTAGGATCCGGCAGGGTGTAGGCCATGTCCCCCGCGATCTGCAGCTGCTCGGAACGAGCCGGGATGGGGGCCGACGGCGTGTGGGTCCGTGAGTTCTCGGGCGCAGCCACGTCCGCCAGCGCCGGAGCCTCCGACGCCTCGGCGGTGTCCGCGGCGGGTTCCAGGCCCTGTTCACGGCGCAGCTTGTCCGCGGCGATCTGCGATTTGGTGGGTCGCTTGACGCCCGGGCGGACCGGGGGGATGTCCTCGGTGTCCTGGACCTGCGCACTCGGGGTGCTCCCCGCGGTGGCGGACGTGGAACCGGACGCGGGTGCGCCGTCGTCGTGGGAAAGATCGAACACGCGGGTGCTCACGGACCCCTCGGCGGCCTCGCGACGGTTTGCCTCGTCGACCACGGCGCGTTCAAAGGCTTCGTCGCCGTGGTACGCGTCCAGCTGGGCCTTCTCGCGACGCCGCTCGGCCCGGGTGCGGCGTGTGGGGCGCTTCTTCTCGGGCCGGGCCGAATCCAGGTAGGAGCGGTCGTGCGCGGGATCCGACACGTTCGTGGAGCGGGCCTCCCCCTGGCCCATCAGCTTGCGATACCCCTCCTGCACCCGCGGACCGATCTGGCCGACGGGGGTGGCGGTCATGACCAGCACGGACAGGAAGGCGAGCACCGCGAGAACCGCGAGCGCGCCCCAGTGGGTCACAAGTGCCGAGAGCGGATCGGCGGCCAGGAACCCGATGAAGCCGCCCGCCTGCCAAATGGCCTCGAACCCCTGGTTCAGCTGGGGCTGCCCACCCATGATGTGGGCGATCCCCGCTCCGGCCACGGTCAGTGCCAACAGACCAATGGCGATGCGATTATTGGCGTGCATCTGCGTGGGATGGCGGAAGGCCCGCCACGCGAAGAACAGGCAGAACACCGGCAGCACGAGCGCCATGAAACCGAACGTGCCACCGACCACCGCGTGCACCCAGGAGGCCGGCATCGAGATGAACGCGGCAGCCACACCGCGGAGGTTCCACCACTCGACCGCGGCAATCAGCACGGCCAGGACGAGCCAGACGAGCGCGCCGCCGTCACGTCGTTCCTCGGGAGCCATATCGGTGCGCACGGTGCCGATTCGTCGCACACCCGCGCCCACGGCGTGCCCCAGGCCCGCCCATGCATTGACCACGGCGTGCAGAAGCCGGGCACCGGCGGAGGGTCCCTGTGGTGCGGACTTGGCCGGGGCCTTGGAGTTGCGCTTGGTCGAGCGAGATCCGGTCGAGGTTCGAGAGGGTGACTTCGACGATCGCGGAGGGGAAGTTCGTGACGCCATATGTTCCAGAATACCCGCCCAGTGCAAAGCCCGCCCCGACGACGGGTCGGGGCGGGCTGTGTACTGTGGTTGCCGGTCTGTTAAGCCTCGACCACCACGGGCACGATCATGGGCTTACGGCGCAACTTGCGCGAAACCCACGAGCCGATGGTGCGGCGTACGACCTGCTGCAGCTGGTGAGGGGTGTGGTTCTTACCCGCCTCACCCATGGCGTCCTCGAGCGCGGCAACGATCTTGGGCCGGATCTCGTTGAAGACGGTGTCTTCTTCGGCCACGCCGCGCGCGTGGATGTCCGGACCGGACACGATCTTGCCGGTATCGCGGTTGACCACGGTGACCACGGAGATGAAGCCCTCCTCACCCAGGGTCATCCGGTCCTTGAGGTCCGCGTCCGTGATTTCACCCACGGACGAGCCGTCCACGTAAATGAAACCGCATTCGACCTGACCGGTGATCCGGGATGTGCCGCCGTGCATGTCCACCACGGTGCCGTTCTCGGCGAGCAACACGTGGTCACCGGGGACACCGGTCTCTTGAGCGAGCGCACCGTTGGCGATCAGGTGGCGAACCTCGCCGTGGACCGGCATGACGTATTCGGGCTCCACGATGTTGTAGCAGTACAGCAGTTCGCCGGCCGCCGCGTGACCGGACACGTGCACCTTGGCGTTGCCCTTGTGCACCACATCGGCACCCAGGCGCATCAGGCCGTTGATCACGCGGAACACGGAGTTCTCATTGCCGGGGATCAACGATGACGCCAGAATCACGGTGTCGCCCGCATTCACCTGGACCTTGTGGTCACCGTTGGCCATCCGGGACAGCGCGGCCATGGGTTCACCCTGGGAACCGGTGCACATGATCACGAGCTTGTCGTCCGGGTAGTCCGCGGCCTTCTTCTGGTCGATCAGCACGTTGGGCGGAACGTCCAGGTAACCGAGCTTGTCGGCGATCTCCATGTTGCGGATCATCGAGCGCCCCATCAGGGCGACCTTGCGACCGCTGGCCACGGCGGCGTCGAGGACCTGCTGCACGCGGTGCACGTGAGAGGAGAAGGACGCCACGATCACGCGCTGGCGTGCCTTGGCGATCACGTCCGCGAGCACGGGACCAATGGCCTTCTCGGTCGGCACGAAGCCTGGCACCTCGGCGTTGGTCGAGTCGGTCAGGAACAGGTCCACGCCCTCCTCGCCCAAGCGGGCGAAGTGACGGAGGTCGGTGATGCGACCGTCCATGGGCAACTGGTCCATCTTGAAGTCACCGGTGTGCAGCACCGTGCCGGCCTTGGTGCGCAGGAACACGGCCAGGGCGTCCGGGATGGAGTGGTTGACGGCCACGAATTCGCATTCGAACTCACCGAGCCGCTCTACCTGGCCCTCGCGCACGGCAAGGGTGAAGGGCTTGATCCGGTGTTCCTTGAGCTTGGCCTCGATCAACGCGAGGGTCAGCTGGGAACCCACAATGGGAATGTCGGGGCGTCGCTTGAGCAGGTAGGGAACCGCACCGATGTGATCCTCGTGACCGTGGGTCAGCACAACCGCGACAATGTCGTCGAGACGGTCCTTGATGTAATTGATGTCCGGCAGGATCAGGTCCACGCCGGGTTGGGTTTCTTCGGGGAACAGCACACCGCAATCGACCACGAGCAGCTGCCCGTTGATTTCGAACACGGTCATGTTCCGACCGACCTCGCCCAGACCACCCAGCGGCACGACACGCATGGTGTCTGCGCTCAACGCGGGGGGATCGGAGAGATCTGTGGTGGTCCAACGGGTCATGAGACCCCTTTCGTCTTATTTGTTCAAAGTATCCGCCAGAACCGACGAGCTCAGGTCCGCACGGATCTGTTCGATTTCGGCTTGGGTGGGCGCAACGTGCGGCAAGCGCACGGTGTTGTTCGGCAGGCGCCCCTGCCAATTCAGAATCGTCTTGGCGGCCACGGCACCGGGTACGCGGGACATGGTGGCGCGAATCACCGGGATCAGCTCGTTGTTGACCCGGCGCGCGGTGGCGTAGTCACCGGCCAGTGCGGCGTCGATGAGCGTGCGGAACCGGTGGGTGTCCACGTGGGTGGTGACACCCACGAGACCGGCCGCGCCCAACGCGATCCACGGCAAGGTCAAGCCGTCGTCACCGGAGTAGTACAGGAGATCGGTTTCGGCCATGACGTGGGCGGCCGCGTTGAGGTCCGCCTTGGCGTCCTTGACGGCCACGAGGTTCTCGTGGGAGGCCAATGAAATCAGGGTTTCCGGGGCAATGGGAATGCCCGACCGGCCCGGAATGTCATACATCATAATGGGCGTGTCCACGGAGTCGGCCAGCGAACGGAAGTGCGCTTCCACACCGGCCTGGGTGGGCTTGCTGTAGTACGGCGTGACGATCAACAGGCCGTCCATGCCGATCTTCTGCGCCTCGAGGGACAAGTACCGAGAATGCTCGGTGTCGTTGGAGCCGGTACCGGCCAGCAGGGGCACGCGCCCGCCCACTGCGTCCTTAACGGCCCGGAACACCGTGAGGTTCTCCTCGTCGGTCATGGTGGAGTACTCGCCGGTGGTGCCGCACACCACCAGCCCGTCACAACCATCATTGACCAGTTCCTCCGCGAGGTGACCCGTGGTCTCTAGGTCCACGGACCCATCGTCCTTGAACGCGGTCACCATGGCGGTGAGCAGAGTTCCGAACATGGGAGCGGGTCGGTCGGGCTGAGTGGCTACGCTGCGATCGGTCATAAGCCCAAGGTTACCGTGCTCACCGCGCCAATGCTGTCCCCGGATCGGCACCGCGGTACAACTTGATGGCGGTGCGCATGGCACCGCGGGCGCGGCGCCCGTCCGAACTTGCCGAATACGCAAGACTCAATCGATACCACCGGCGCCAATCCGCGGGATCCGCCTCGACCTCTTCGCGCACCGTGTGAAAATGTTCGTCGGCGGCTTTGCGCACGTACCGCCCCGACGGTGTCTTGGGCAGCTCGTCCTGGGGCAGCCCGCCTTCCGCGGCGAGGGTTCGTCCGAGTTTTTCGGTGCGGGCACCGAAACTGATTTCTCGCACCATGGCCCAGGTGCCCACCGCCGGGATGATCAGCATGGCGATCCCGAAGCCCTTCACGATCCAACCCTGCGAGCTGAGCAGCAGCACCGCGCGCTGGAACGACAGCCCCAGGTACAGGGCGAGCAGGGCAATCATCAGGGCCGCCAGGATGCGTCCCTTGGAGCCGATCTCCAGCACGGTGAAAACCGCGGCGAAGGCCAACATGGCCATGATCCACACCTTGGAACCCAAGGAAATGGGCAGGATCACCACGGTGAGCAGCGCCAGAACGATGACCGCCGCCACCCACCAGCGCAGTGAACTGGGTTCGGGGCCCCTCACAGACTCAAATCCATGTAGCCGTCCAAACCGTGGGTCAGACCGGGGTGACGGTGGATCTCACGCACGCCCAGCACCACGCCCGTCATGAAGGAAATCCGGTCGAAGGAATCGTGGCGGATGGTGAGCTGCTCCCCCGTGTTGCCCAGCAGCGTTTCCTGATGGGCCACCAGCCCGCGCAGCCGCACGGAATGCACGTGCACGCCGTCCACCACGGCGCCGCGAGCACCGTCGGGGTCGGTCCGGGTCGCGTCCGGCGAGTCGGCTACGCCGGCCTCGCGACGGGCCTTACCGATCAACGACGCCGTGCGGGCGGCCGTTCCCGAGGGCGCGTCCAATTTGTCCGGGTGGTGCAGTTCCACGACCTCCGCGGATTCGAAGAATGCGGCGGCGGCCTCCGAGAATTTCATGGCCAGCACCGCTCCCACGGCGAAATTGGGGGCAATCAGCACCCCCACGTCGGGGTGCTGTGCCAGCTGGGACTCCAGCTCCGCCAGCGCCCGGTCATCCCACCCGGTGGTACCCACGACCGAGTGGATCCCGTTGTCGATTGCGAAGCGCACGTTCTCGCGGGTGGACTCGGGAACGGTGAGGTCGATCATGACCTGCGCACCCGCGTCGACGATGTTCTGCAGGTCGTCGCCGCGACCCAGGGCGGCCACCAGCTCCAACCCCGGGGCGCGCTCCACCGCCGCTACGGCCTCCGACCCCATGCGCCCGCGGTGGCCCAGTACGGCCACTTTGGTGACGTTGTTCGAATCAGTCATCTCAACCACTCCTTAGTTCTGGATCGGCAGTGCCTCGGACACCGTCTGCGGGCCCACCACCGTTTGCACGGATGAGGCGGCCGAAAGCTCCGCCGCCAGCGTCTGCACATCCTGCGAGGTCACGGCCCGGATGCGGTCCAGGGCCTCGTCGACGTCCATGTACACACCGGTTTTCAGTTCGGCGGATCCCAAGCGGGACATGCGGGACCCCGTGTCCTCCAGGGCCAACACGGTGGCACCGCTGAGTTGCCCCTCGATCTTGGACAATTCCTTGGCCCCCATGCCGTCATGGGCCAACCGATCCAACTCGTCGCGCATCAGCTGAGCCACCTGGTCCACACGGTCCATGGCGCACCCCGCGTACATGCCGAAGTACCCGGCATCCGAATACGCACCGGAGAAGGAGAAGGTGGAATACGCCAACCCCTTCCGTTCACGAATGGTGTGGAACAACCGGGAGGACATGCCTCCCCCCAGCGCCGCGTTGAGCACGGTCATGGTGAAGCGCCGGTCATCCCCGACCCGCAGGGCGGGACCGCCCAGCACCACGTGGGCCTGCTCGACGGGGCGGTGGAACACCTGGGTTCCGGTACGCGGGGTCAACACGGCGGAATCGTTGGATCGCCGTGCCCCCACGGTTCCTGGTGTGTCGGGGTCCCACCCCGCACGTGTCAGGGACTCGCGGACCATGTCCACGACCCGTTCGTGCTCCAGCCCGCCGGCGGCGGTGACCACCAGGTTCTCGGGGCGGTAGACCGCGCGGTAGTGTTCCCACACGGCGTCCCGGGCCACGGAACGAATCTCTTCCGGTGTGCCCGCAATCGGACGGGCCAGGGGCGACCCGTCCAGCACAGCGGCGGTGAACTGCTCGAAGGCGAAGTCCGTGGGGTCGTCACGGTCCATTGCGATTTCTTCCAGGATCACACCGCGCTCGCGGTCGAACTCGTCCGGATCCAGGACCGCGCTGGAGAACATGTCGGCCAACACGTCAATGGCCATGGGTAGGTCGTTGGAGAGCACCCGAGCGTAATAGCACGTGTTCTCCTTCGCGGTGAAGGCGTTGGACTCACCGCCCACGGCGTCGAAGGCCTCGGCGATGTCCAACGATGTACGCCGCGCCGTGCCCTTGAACAGCAAGTGTTCCAAAAAGTGTGTGGAACCGAGCATCCCGGGGGCCTCGTCACGTGAACCCAGGCTGACCCAGAATCCCACGGATGCCGAGCGTTGCCCGGGCATTTTCTCGGTGAGCACACGGGCCCCGCACGGCAGCACGCTGCGGGTGATCACGGCGCCGTCGGCGTCGTCGTGGACCACGTGGGTGAAGCCGGTGCTGGCCGGCACGGAAGGAGAGTACGCCCGAAGGCGGGCGTCCGCGGTGGAGATGCTCTCCCCGGGATCGCCCGCCTCCAGCGGAAGGTGAACTACCGTCATGAACGTCGAGTAGCCCCTCGATCAGCTCTCGCTGATGGGGTCGGACTCGAGCTCTTCGGCCTTGTCCTCATCGGCCACGACCGGAGCGAGCGAGAGCTTTCCGCGGTCGTCGACCTTGGTGATCTCCACCTGGACCTTCTGGCCCACGCTCACGACGTCGTCCACTTCGTTGACGCGCTTGTTGTCGTTGAGCTTGCGCATCTCGGAGATGTGCAGCAGGCCGTCCTTGCCCGGGGTGAGGGAGACGAACGCACCGAAGGTGGTGGTCTTGACCACGGTGCCCAGGTAGCGTTCGCCCACCTCGGGAACCTGCGGGTTGGCGATCGCGTTGATCGCCGAACGCGCAGCTTCCGCGGAGGGGCCGTCGGTGGCACCGATGTACACGGTGCCGTCGTCCTCGATGGAGATGTCGGTTCCGGTGTCTTCCTGGATCTGGTTGATCATCTTGCCCTTGGGGCCGATGACCTCACCGATCTTGGAGACGGGAACGTTCACGCTGATCACGCGCGGAGCGAATGCGCTCATCTCGTCCGGGGCGTCGATCGCCGACGTCAGCACGTTGAGGATGTACAGGCGTGCTTCGCGGGCCTGGCTCAGGGCCGCCGTCAACACGGACGCGGGGATGCCGTCGAGCTTGGTGTCCAGTTGGATCGCGGTCACGAACTCGGACGTACCGGCGACCTTGAAGTCCATGTCACCCAGGGCGTCCTCGGCACCGAGGATGTCGGTCAGGGCCGCGTAACGGGTCTCGCCGTCCACGGTGTCGGAGACCAGACCCATGGCGATACCGGCCACGGGGGCGCGCAGGGGCACCCCGGCATTGAGCAGCGACAGGGTCGCGGCGCACACCGAGCCCATCGAGGTCGAGCCGTTGGAGCCCAACGCCTCGGAGACCTGACGGATCGCGTAGGGGAACTCCTCGCGCGAGGGCAGCACGGGCGTGATGGCACGCTCTGCCAACGCACCGTGACCGATTTCGCGGCGCTTGGGTGAACCCACGCGGCCGGTTTCACCGGTGGAGTACGGCGGGAAGTTGTAGTGGTGGATGTAGCGCTTGTGCTTGACCGGGGACAGCGAATCGATTTGCTGCTCCAGCTTGAGCATGTTCAACGTGGTGACGCCCATGATCTGGGTTTCGCCGCGCTCGAAGATCGCCGAACCATGCACGCGGGGCAGCACCTCCACCTCGGCGGTCAGCTCGCGGATGTCCGTGAGGCCACGTCCGTCGATGCGGACCTGGTCCTTGAGGATGCGCTGGCGCACGGTCTGCTTGGTGAGCGCCTGGTACGCGCCGTTGATCTCGTCCTTGCGGTCGGCGAAGGGCTTACCCTCACCGGTGAGCTCGGCCAGAACACTCTGGTGCAGCTCATCAGTGGCGGACTCGCGCTCCTGCTTACCGGCAATGGAATACACCTCGCTCAGACGCTCACCCACGAAGTCCTGGACGGCCTGGGTGACGTCCTCCTCGAAACCACCGAAACGGGGCAGTTCCATGGCGGGCTTGCCCGAGCGGGCGACGAGGTCGGCCTGAGCCTCGCACAGGGCCTTGATGTAGGCCTTGGACGCCTCGATGCCTTCGGAGACGAGTTCTTCGGTCGGGGCCACGGCGCCCTGACCCTTGACGAGCTTCCACGAGTTGTCGGTGGCCTCGGCCTCGACCATCATGATCGCGACGTCCTCGGAACCGTCAGCGGCGGTGACCACACGCCCTGCCACTGCCATGTCGAACACGGCGTTCTCGAGCTGGGAGTACTTGGGGAAGGCAATCCACTGATGCTTGCCGTTCTCCTCAGCCATGAGCGCCATGCGCACACCGCCCACCGGGCCTTGGAAGGGCATGCCGGACAGCGAGGTGGACATGGACGCGGCGTTGATGGCCACGGTGTTGTAAATCTCGTCCGGTGCAATGGACAGCACGGTCACGACAACCTGGACCTCGTTGCGGATGCCCTTGCCGAACGCGGGTCGCAACGGACGGTCGATCAGGCGGCAGGTCAAGATGGCATCCGTGGACGGACGGCCCTCCCGGCGGAAGAACGAACCCGGGATGCGACCGGCTGCGTACATGCGTTCTTCCACGTCAACGGTGAGCGGGAAGAAGTCGAAGCCTTCGCGCGGATTCTTACCCACTGCGGTGGCCGACAGCATTGACGTTTCTTCATCGATGTACACCATGGCGGCTCCGGCGGCCTGCTTGGCCAGCCGGCCGGTTTCGAAGCGCACTACGCGCTTGCCGTACGAACCGTTGTCGATGATTGCTTCTGCACTTTGAATTTCGGGACCCTCCAAGGGTCACCTCCGTTTCTTCTGTGGCGAAAAGCGCTACATACCGGTCTTCGATCGAGGCGCTCGCACTGCGGGTGCATTGCGAAGGCCACTGTCGAGGACCGCGATATGGTGCGCGAATCCGCTACGACTTTTTTCTGTTGTTCAGTCGGCCCGTGGGCCGGTGGTTCCTGGCGGAACCTGGCGGTGTTCGTCTCGAACAGCGCCGGTTACGGCGGTTCCCCGTGTTTTCACGCGTGAAAACACGGGGAACACCGAGGACTCACATCACTTACGCAGGCCGAGACGCTCAATGAGCGCACGGTAGCGGGCGATCTCAGTGCGACGCAGGTAGTCAAGCATGCGACGACGGCGACCCACCAGGGCCATGAGGCCGCGGCGAGTGTGGTGATCGTGCTTGTGCTGCTTGAGGTGCTCGGTCAAGTCGGAAATACGACGGGACAGTACGGCGATCTGCACCTCGGGCGAACCGGTGTCGCCCTCGTGAGTTGCGTACTCCTTGATGATTTCCTGCTTGATAGCGGCATCCAGTGCCATGGGTAACTCCTTGAGTTAGTACCGTGACCGCCCGGTGCGCAGGGTTCGCGCCCGGGGTTCGGGAGTGTCCCCCGAGATCTGACCGCCACGGACTGCAGTCTGACCGTTGACCAGTCTAACGGACGGCACCCAATACGTCGTATTAGGCGGGTCACCGTTATGGATGTCCCCGTCAACTGGGACAATGGACACCATGAAGAAAATGAATGTGGAGTCTTTCAACCTGGATCACCGTTCGGTGGTCGCCCCCTACGTGCGGGTCGCCGACCGCAAGGAGTTGCCCGGCGGGGACACTCTCATCAAGTACGACGTCCGTTTCACCCAGCCCAACGATTCGCATTTGGAGATGCCCGCGGTCCACTCGATCGAGCACCTCACCGCGGAGCACATGCGCAACCACACCGAGGCGCTCATCGACTTCTCTCCCATGGGCTGCCAGACCGGTTTCTACGCCCTCATGCTGGGCGTGGAGGACACCGAGTTCAAGAATCTGTTGGAGGCCACGTTCCAGGACATCCTGAACGCTGACGAGGTCCCCGCGGCCAACGAGGTCCAGTGCGGCTGGGGCGCCAACCACAGCCTGGAGGCCGCCAAGTCCGCCGTGCGGGAATTCTTGGACGAACGCGCCGCGTGGGATGAGGTCACCCGGTGAACCCAGGCGCCTCCCCGGAGACGTTGAACGAGGACGCGGCGTTGTTCGGTCGCTGCGTGGGCTCACCGGCCGTGGTGGTCGCCATGGACGAGGAGGCTGCACCTTTCCTGGCTCGCGCCACGGAGCGAGCTGCGCAACCACTCACCGTGGGCCCCGCCCTCGTGTACGCGGTAATTCTCGAAGGTGACCCGGTGATGATCGTGCGCACCGGAATCGGCCTGGTCAATGCGGCGGCGGCGATGACCGCCGTGATCGAACGGTTCGAACCCTCCGCCGTGATCTCCGCCGGATCTGCCGGTGGGCTGCGGTCGGACGTCAATGTGGGCGATCTGGTGATCGGCACGGACTACCGCTACGCCGACGCCGACGCCACGGCGTTCGGCTATCTCCCGGGCCAGGTTCCCGGCATGCCGGAGAGCTACTCCCCCGCGGTACGTCTGATGGACGCCACGGAGGACGTGATCGGGACCGATCAGCAGAGCGTGCTGCGGGGCACCATGGTCTCGGGCGGCTCCTTCGTGACCGAGGCGAACGTGGGTGCGACACGCGAGATCTTTCCCGAAGCGCTGAGCACCGACATGGAGACCGTGGCACTTGCGCAGGTGTGCGCCACCCGCACGTACCCCTTCCTGGCCGTTCGCAGCATCTCCGACCTGTGCGGGCCGGCCGCCGGCCAACAGTTCCACCTGGAGATCGACCTGGTAGCGGAAATCAGCGCGAGTGCGGTATGCCAGATATTGAGCACCATTCGCCAAAGCACGTCTGAGTGAAGTGAGGAACGCATGAGCGACAAGAAACTTGAGGATGCCGTCCCGGATGCCCCGCGCCACGTGCTGCGGGACGGGACCAAGATTCCCCAGCTGGGCCTGGGCACCTACCCGATGGACGACACCGAGGCAGAGGCGCTGATCCCGGAGGCTTTGTGGCGCGGCTACCGCCTGGTGGACACGGCCGTGAACTATGGCAACGAGCTGGGTGTGGGCCGAGGCATCAAGGCCTCGGAGATCAACCGTGACGACATCTTCCTGACCACCAAACTTCCGGGCCGTGACCACGGCACCGATTCCGTGCGCCGGTCCCTCGAGGGATCCCTCGAACGGCTCGGTACCGATCACGTGGACCTGTACTTGATCCACTGGCCCAATCCCTCCGTGGACCGCTACGTGGAGAGCTGGCAGACCATGATCGAGCTCCGCGATCAGGGGTTGGCAAAATCCATCGGAGTGTCCAATTTCCTGCCGGAGCACCTGCTGCGACTTGAGCGGGAGACCGGTGAGATGCCGGTGATCAATCAAGTGGAACTGCACCCGCAGTACCAGCAGGAGCTCCTGCGTGAATTCCACGCCGAACATAAAATCGTGACCGAGGCGTGGTCGCCGCTGGGTCGCAAGACCGACATCCTGCAGCACGAGTGGATCGCGGACATCGCACGCAAGCAGGGCCGCACGCCCGCCCAGGTCATTCTGCGGTGGCACATCCAGTCCAACATCCTGCCCATTCCCAAGACGTCGAACGTCACACGGATGGCCGAGAACCTGGATGTCTTCGACTGGGACCTGACCGATGAGCAGATGAGGCGCCTGAAGATGCTGCACACCGGGTTGAGCGGATCCGGATTCGATCCGAACGAGCACGAAGAGCTGTAACCGAGCCCGGTTCCCTCCTCAGACGGTCTCGCGAGATTCCTTGGCCAGGATCTCGCGGGACCGTTCGACGTCGTCGTCCATTTGGGCCACGAGTGCGTCAATTCCCCGGTAGGCCACCATGCCGCGCAACCGTTCCACGAACTCCACCACGACCTCCTGGCCGTAGAGATTGAAATCCTCTATGTCCTCTTTCGGGCGGTCGATCACATGGGCCTCGACCTGCCGGGACACTCCCTCGAACGTGGGATTGGAGCCCACGGAAATGGCGGTGGGCCATCGCGTGCCGTTTTCGTCGATGAGCCAGCCGGCGTACACGCCGTCCGCGGGAATGAACCCCGATGCCTCGGAGGACAGATTGGCCGTGGGATATCCCAGTTCGCGCCCGCGAGCCGCCCCGTGGACCACTTCTCCGCGCATGCGGTGGTTTCGACTGAGGAGACCTGCGGCTCCGCGCATATCGCCGGCTTCCAAGCACGAGCGGATCCAGGTGGAGGAACATCTGCGTTGCGTGGCGGCAGCCGCCGGGGTGCCGTTCCTGAGGGAGGTCGAGGGATCCGTTCCCACCACGTCGGCAACGACCAGCACATCAAAGCCGTGTTTGTCCCCCAATGCCCGGATCGCGTTCAGGTCCCCGGTGTTGTCCCTTCCCAGCCGCACATCCGCCCCGATCACCAGGCAAACGGCCTCGAGCGGTTTGACCAGGTAGTCCACCACGAACTCTTCGGGTGTCAGCTGGGCGAAGTCGAGTGAGTAGGGTTGCACCAGAACGGCATCGATGCGCGTGGATTCCAGCGCATCAAGTTTGTCCTCGAGCCCCATGATCACCCCCGGGTGGGATTCCGGGCGGTGCACGAGAGCCGGGTGGGGATCAAAGGTGACCACCACGGAATGCGCGTTGCGCTCCGCGGCCACCTCCAACAACGTGTCGAAAACGTGTTGGTGACCGCGGTGGACTCCGTCGAAGTTTCCGATCGTCACAACGGACGGTCCGAAACCCGGAGTGATGTCGTCGCGGGATCTCCAGCGGATCACTGTTCTCCTCGGGGTCGAGTATGCGGGCGGAACGAAACGAGCCTACCCGTTCGAATGGTTCGGTCGGGTGCGCCACAACCAGATGAGGCCGATCATGGGCAGCACCAGGGGCACGTATCCGTACCCGGCACCGAAATGGGACCAGACACTGGCCTTGGGGAACAGATCGCGGGCCATGACGCTGAGCAGCCCCACCGCAAGAACGCCGATCATCTCGATCCACACGGCGATCCACGCGACCCGATGCCACCCCGGGCCCGTCCTGCTCAGCGCCACGGTGGCAATCACGTAGATAACCGCCGAGATGGTGGACAGGATGATCGCGAACGGCGCCGCGGAGAACTCCGTGCCGAGCTGGTACACGGAACGCACACCGGCGGACAAGGAGAAGACCCCGTAGATCACGATGATGAGTCGACCGAACCCGCTGGATTTGGCGTCCCGTCGCTGCTTGCGCACTCGATGGCCGAAGCGTTGCTGCAGCGCGTTGTGCTCGGTCGGTTTGCTCACTGACATCCTGTCCTTTCCGTGGTGTTTCCGCTCGCGGTCCTGCTCAGACGTTCTGGTAATACCAAATGAAGTTCATCCGGTACACCATCACGATCACCACGGGCCCCGCCGCGGCCAGGATGAGGGTGGACCACCGTGATCGTTCCACGAGGGACCAAATGAACGTGCCGGCGGGGATCAAGAGCGCTGTGAGCAAATAGCCCCAGTACTCGAGCACGCTCCCGGAGGCTTCCGACCCGTACAGGGGAAGGAAGATCGACCCCACCATGTACACGAGCAAAAAGAACTCCAGGATCAGCACCGAGCCCTGGGAGAAGTCGTCCGGTTCGCGCCCGCGGAGGGCCTGCACCAAGCAGATCAGACAGGACAGTGTTCCCAGCACCACCGAGGCCCAGAACCAGCCGTCATAGCCCCACAGCATCAGTCATTCTCCCGTCCGGGTGAGAAGGTCGCCCCGGCGGTGATACCGAGCACGGAGGTCGCGTACCGGTTGACAGCGGAACCACGGTTTTCGGCCAGGGCCACCAGGGTGCCGTCCGGGGCGAAACACGCCACGGGAAGGTCGCATCCGGCGATCAGCTCCGCGGGATGGGCCGAGATGCGCCGACCGTGGGACAGATCCGTGGCCTCCCCCGCGTCCAAGCGGCGCACGGGGAACAACTGGGCCGCGGCTGCATTGATCTCGAGAGTGTCCACGGTGCCGCCGGCGCCAACGGACCGCGTCAGTTCTTCCAGGGTGTGGGCCTGGTCCAGGGTGAACGAACCCACGCGGGTGCGCCGCAGAGCTGTCAGGTGACCCCCCACGCCCAGGGCGCGTCCCATGTCTCGCGCCAGAGCGCGAATGTAGGTGCCCGAGGAACACGTGACCGTGGCGGTCACGGTGATGCCCGTGTCCTCCCGGTCAATGCCGTGCACCGTGAACTCGTGAATCGTGACGGGCCGGGCGGCCAGGACGACGTCCTCACCGCTGCGCACACGCGCGTAGGACCGCTTGCCGTTGACCTTGATGGCGCTCACGGCGGACGGGACCTGGTGGATCGGTCCCGTCAGCGCGGCGACTTCGCGATGAATGTCCTCGTCGGTCACGGCCGCCAGGGCCGAACCGTCCGCTCGCTCGGTGATCTCACCCTCGGCGTCGTCGGTCACCGTGGCCGCACCCAATCGGATGCCGGCCTCGTACGTCTTGGACGTTCCGGTGACCCAGGTGAGCAGCTTGGTGGCCTTCTCCACGCCGAGGACCAGGACGCCCGACGCCGCGGGGTCCAGGGTGCCGGCATGGCCGACCTTGCGGGTACCGGCCAGCCGCCGCATGCGGGCCACGACGTCGTGCGAGGTCCACCCGAGGGGTTTGTCGACGATGACGAACCCGGCCGTCCTCGGGAGCGAGGGGGCCGGGCTCGGAACGTGCGGACGTTCGCTCACGCGCGTCAGCTCCGTGCGGAGTCGGAGTCGGGGGCGTCGTCGTCCGTGTTGTCCTCGGGCGTGCGGTAGGCGTCCTCGCCGGCAGCGTAGGAAGCACCCACGGCCTGGGCCGCGACCTGTTCGTCCTTTTCGCGCGCGACGCGCAGGAGTTCTTCTAGTCGAGCGGCGTCGGCGGGAATCTCGTCCGCCACGAACGTGAGCGTGGGCGTGAGGCGAGCCGTGATGTTCTTGCCCACCTCGGAACGCAGCACGCCCTTGGCGGACTCGAGTGCCCTGGCGGTATCCGCGCGCTGCGTCTCGTCGCCGTAGACCGTGTAGTACAGGGTGGCGTGCTGAAGGTCGTTGGTGACCCGGGCATCGGTGATGGTCACGAAGCCCAGGCGGGGATCCTTGATCCGGCGCTCGAGGGCCTGCGCAACAATCACCTTGATGCGGTCGGCAAGCCGTGCGGCGCGTGCGGCGTCAACCATCGTGACTCTCTTTCGCTGGGGAACGCTGTGCGTTCCGTGTCAGAAATCTGGGGTGCGGCGCCGCCGTCATGACGACGCCGCAGGCCCGCCGCCAGGGCGGCGGGCCGGTGGGGCGGGCACCTACCGGAAACCGGGATGCCCGCCGCCGAGCGTGACGTGGCTCAGGCGCGAGGCTTCTCGCGCATCTCCCACGTCTCGATCATGTCGCCCTCTTGGATGTCGTTGAACGATCCCAGGCCGATACCGCACTCGAAGCCCTCGCGGACCTCCGTGGCATCGTCCTTGAAACGGCGCAGCGAATCAATGGTGAGGCTGTCCTTGACCACGCTGCCGTCGCGCACCAGGCGAGCCTTGGCGTTGCGCTTGACGACACCCTTGGTGATGTACGCACCGGCAATGTTGCCCCACTTGGAGGACCGGAAGACCTCGCGGATCTCGGCGGTACCGAGCTCCACCTCCTCGTACTCCGGCTTGAGCATGCCCTTGAGGGCGCTCTCGACATCGTCGATGGCGTTGTAAATCACCGAGTAGAACTTCATGTCCACGCCCTCGCGGTCCGCGAGATCGGTGACACGTTCGGCCGGACGGACGTTGAAGCCAATGATGACCGCGTTGTCCACCGTGGCCAGGTTGACGTCGTTCTGCGTAATGGCACCCACACCACGGTGAATGACACGCAGCTGAACTTCGTCCCCGCCCACATCGATCTTGAGCAACGAATCTTCCAGGGCCTCCACGGCACCGGAGACGTCACCCTTGATGATGAGGTTGAGGGTGTCCATCTTGCCCTCGGCCACGGCCTCGTCGAAGGACTCGAGCGTGATGCGCTTGCGGCGCTTGGCCAGCTGCGCGTTACGATCCGCGGCTTGGCGCTTCTCGGAGATCTGACGTGCCGTGCGCTCTTCCTGGGTGGCCAAGAAGGTGTCACCGGCGCGGGGTACTGCGGACAGACCCAGCACCTGCACCGGACGCGACGGCGGTGCCGTCTCGACGGGCTGACCGTTCTCGTCGAACATTGCACGCACACGACCGTGAGCCGCGCCGGCCACGATGGCGTCGCCGACCTTCAGCGTGCCGGACTGGACCAGCACGGTACACACGGCACCGCGGCCCCTGTCCAGGTTGGCCTCAATGGCCACACCGCGGGCTTCCTTGTCGGGATTGGCCTGCAGTTCCAGGGCGCCGTCAGCGGTCAGGACGACCGCGTCGAGCAGGTCCTCGATGTTCAGACCGGCACGAGCGGAGACATCCACGAACATGGTGTCGCCACCGTATTCTTCGGGGATCAATCCGTACTCGGTGAGCTGACCGCGGATCTTCTCCGGGTTGGCCTCCGGCTTGTCGATCTTGTTCACCGCGACCACGATCGGCACACCGGCCGCCTGGGCGTGGTTCAACGCCTCGACGGTCTGCGGCATCACGCCGTCGTCAGCGGCAACCACCAGGACGGCGATGTCGGTGACCTTGGCGCCGCGGGCACGCATGGCGGTGAACGCCTCGTGACCCGGGGTGTCGATGAACGTGATCAGGCGTTCCTGGCCGTCCACCTCGGTGGAAATCTGGTACGCACCGATGTGCTGGGTAATGCCGCCGGCCTCACCCTCGATCACCGTGGTGTTGCGGATGGCGTCCAGCAGACGCGTCTTACCGTGGTCCACGTGACCCATCACGGTGACCACCGGAGGACGGGATTCGAGAACTTCCTCGCCCTCGGCCTCGGCCTCGGCCTCGAGGTCGATGTCGAAGGATTCGAGCAGCTCGCGCTCCTCGTCCTCCGGTGAGACGACCTGGATCTTGAAGCCCAGCTCGGCACCCAACAGCTCGAACGTTTCCTCGTCCAGCGACTGGGTCTGAGTGGCCATTTCACCCAGGTGAATGAGAACGGTCACCAGCGAGGCCGGGTTGGCGTTGATCTTCTCGGCGAAGTCCATGAGCGAGGCACCGCGACGCAGGCGGACCACCGTGTTGCCATCACCGTGCGGAACGGAGACGCCACCCACGGCGGGTGCTGACATCTGCTCAAGCTCTTGACGCTTCGCACGCTTCGACTTGCGCTGCCGGCCACGGCCGCCACCACCACGACCGAAGGCACCCTGAGTGCCACCGCGGCCACCACGGCCGCGGAAACCGCCGCCACCGGCGGGACCACCGGGAGCGCCACCACCGCGGCGGGGTCCGCCGCCACCGGCGTTACCGGGACGACTGCCGATGGGAGCCACACCCGTGGTGTGACCCGGCATCATGTTGGGCGAGGGGCGCGGACCACCGGGACGGGGAGCACCCTGTCCCTGGCCCTGGCGGGCGCCGCCCGGACGCGGGGCGCCGGTGCGTGCTCCACCCTGAGCACCCTGAGCGCCGTGCGGGGGACGGGGTCCACCCGGACGGGGGCCGGCCGGGCGAGGTCCGCCGGGACGGGGACCGCCCTGGCCGGAACCGCTCGTGCGCATGCCCTGCTGGGGCGCGAAGGGGTTGTTGCCCGGGCGAGGAGCACCCGGTTTACCGGAACGCTGCTGACCCGGACGGGCTCCGCCGGGCTTGGGAGCGTTGGACTCGGAACCGCGGCCCATACCCTGCTGTGATGCGTACGGGTTGTTTCCCGGACGGGCACCGCCCGGCGTGGGAGCCGAGGACCTGGGTGATTGCGGCTTGGACTCGGGCGCCTTGGGAGCCTGTGCCTTGGGTGCTTCGGCCTTGGGAGCCGGAGCAGGCGTGGACTCTGCCTTGGGAGCGACAGCCGGGGCCGCCTCCTCCTTGGCCCGTGCGGGCTTCGGGGCAGCTTGGCCCGGCTTGGGACCGGATGCCGCTGCCGGACGCTCGCCGGCGGCCTTGGGCTGGGACTGCTGCGCGGGTTTGGCGCTCGGGGTCTTCCTGGGAGCCTTCTCCGCTGAGGCGTCGCCGGAACCGGCCGGGAACGCAGTACGAAGTTTCTTGGCTACCGGGGGCTCAACCGTGGAGGATGCTCCACGGACGAATTCCCCTAATTCTTGAAGCTTGGAAATCGCTTCCTTGGACGTGATACCGAGCTCTTTGGCGAGCTCGTGGACACGGGGCTTGGCCACATTTCTCCTGTCTCGGTCCGCACCGACACAGGCACGAACCTTTTATCTTCCGTTGATGCGGCCTTGGGGTGCGTCGATGTTCGACATGCGACCCTGCTGGCCGTGGGCGGAGTACGAAAAAGTACTCATCGCTTGGCACTCATCGGTTTTCCATGGTCTTCTGACTCGCTTTCCTTCTGTCCGTTCCACCGTGTGGACAGTAAAACGTTGAGGTGGTGACCGAGGTTCTCGGCACTGACGGCGGTGCGGAACGCGCGGTTGAACGCGCGGCGCCGCACTGCTGTACCGACGCATTCCTGAGTGGGATGCACCCAGGCACCTCGGCCGCCGATACGGCGAGACACGTCCAGTACGGCTTCCGGGCCGTGCTGGGTGTGCTCCACCGCTACGCGGACGAGTTGATCAGGGGATACAACTTTTTTGCATCCCACGCAGGTTCGAAGGCTGTTTTGGCTCACCCTCGCTCCTGCACTTGCTCACGTGGATACGCGGCAACCGCCCCTGGCGGTGCCGGTGCGTACGCACAATTCACGAACTGACCGTAGACAAGTCTAACGCGCCGGGGTTGATTCCCTCGAATTGCGGGAATTCTCAGTGATTCGCCACCCGTGACTCGGGCACGATGTCGATGCGCCAACCGGTCAATCGCGCGGCCAGACGCGCGTTCTGGCCTTCCTTGCCGATCGCCAGCGACAACTGGTGGTCGGGCACGACGGCGCGCGCGGAGCGGGTTCGCTCGTCCACGATCTCGACTCGGGTGGTCTTGGCCGGGGACAGCGCGTTGGCGATGAACGCGCCGGGTTCCTCGGTGAAGTCGATGATGTCGATCTTCTCCTCCCCCAGTTCGTTCATGACCGCCCGCACACGCGAACCCATCTCGCCAATGCACGCGCCCTTGGCGTTGGCTCCGGGCCGAGTGGCCACCACGGCCATCTTGGTACGGTGGCCGGCCTCGCGGGCCAGTGCGACGATCTCCACGGAGCCGTCCGCAATTTCCGGAACTTCCATCTCGAACAGGCGACGCACCAGATCCGGGTGGGAGCGGGACAGGGTGATGGATGGGCCTTTGAGACCGCGCTTGGCCTCGACCACGAATGCGCGGATGCGAGCACCGTGCTTGTAGACCTCGCCCGGAGCCTGCTCGTGCGGCGGCAGCACGGCCTCGACGGTACCCAGGTTCACCTGGATCATGTTGGGGTTCTTGCCCTGCTGGATCTGCCCGGAGACGAGCTCACCCTCGCGGCCCTTGAAATGGCCCAGCACATTGTCGTCCTCGACGTCGCGCAATTTTTGCAGGATCACCTGGCGTGCCGTGGCAGCGGCAATGCGGCCGAAGCCCGCGGGGGTGTCGTCGAACTCGCCGATCTTATTGCCGTCCTCGTCGACCTCGTCCGCCCAGATGCTCACGTGACCGGTTCGGCGCTCGACCTCGGCGCGGGCACCGCTCACGGCGCCCGGGGACTTCTGGTAGGCGAGCAGCAGCGCTTGTTCAATGGTGGGGATCAGCACGTCCACCGGAATGTCCCGTTCGCGTTCGAGCAGACGCAGGGTGCTCATATCAATGTCCATGTGACCGGCCTTCCTTCGTGCCCATTCGGGACCCGTCCGGGAACCAAACAGCGCGCCACACATGGGAGGTGTGGAGCGCTGCAGCGTGGGTATTGGCTAATTGTTCTTCGGGCTATGGTACATCCCCCGTGCCCGATCAGATTTCGACCTCGACCCGAGCGCCACGCACGTGCTGGTACTCCACGCGCTCGGGATCGAGATACTTGATGGGCATGCCCTTTTTCGGCTGGTGCCACCGTTGAACCACCGCGTGATCGTCGTGGGCTTCCAGGAGCCGAGCGGTGTAGCGCTCCCCCTCTGCGGGCCGGATCCGCACCAGGCGTCCCACGTTGCGCTTCCAGTGCCGTGGATTGTCCAGCTCTCGGGTGGCACCCGGAGTCGATACTTCCAATTCATAGGGCGGGCCCGGAACGGGATCGTGCTCGTCCAGGGCGGCCGAAATGGCCCGGGACACCTCGGCCAACCGGTCCAGGTTCAGCGCGTCCGTACCATCCGGGAGGTCCAGCACGATGCGCAGGGTCCGCTGCCCGGCTTGTTGGATCAGTTCCAGGTCCTCGAGCAACAGCCCCTCGGTGGTGACCACCGGCTCCACACTGTTGCGAATGGCGGTGATGTCTGCCGAGCTCATACGTTCTCCTTCGTGTCGGTTGGTGTCTCTATCATGGAACATCATGGAACCAAGGGAGGAATCGTGGCCGCTGCACGCACCACTCGCGCCTGGGCGGGGGTGATCGCACTGGTTGCCATAGCACTGGTGCTCGTCCTGGCCGGCGGCGCGTGGGCCACATGGCGCCCCTTGTCCGATCACGACGCCGCTCGGTTGACCGCCCGGGACATCGTCGCCTCCGTGGCCGAGTCACCGGACACCCGGATTCCCCGGGAGACGTCGGATCGCCAGCTGTCCGCGCTCGGTCCCGCGGCAACCCCCGCTCAACGCGACCGGTTGACCGAACAACAGGACCCCGTGGAACTGACCACCGCTGCCTCTCGGCTGACCGAGCTGGCATCGAACCAGGAGGATGCGGAATTGGCGGCCACCATGGCGGGAATTGCCGCGTCGTGGTCCGCGACCACCGTCAGAGCAGACTCCGATGCACCCTCGGTCATGGATCTCGAGGCCGCTGACCAACTGGATGTGGCGGCAGCGGAGCGTTGCACGCCCGAGCTGACCGCCCTGGCCACGCAGCTGGATCGCGCCCGTTATACCGCACAGGCGGCTGAAGCCAGGGAGGACAACGGCACGGATCCCAGCGCTGCACCATTGCGGCAGTGGCAGGAACATCTCGACCGCCTGCTCGACGAGCCGCACGCTGCTCCGCTGTACGCGTGCGATCCTCACCCCGCCCGGGGCGGTTACCAACTACCCCCGAACATTGCCGAGAACGCCCCCGACGCCGCAGGCCACGTCGCGGGGGATGTCTCCGAATACGCGGCGGCCGCTCTGGCGTCGTCGGCGCCCGCGGAACGACCCTGGCTCCTGGCCTCGCTGGAGACGTCTGCGCGCGCTCAGGCTCTGTTGCAACCGCAGGAGCCCGTTCCCGCGCTGGTGGGGGACATCACCGTCACCGGCCAGTGATGATGTCCCAACCCAGCTTGACGATCAGGACCGTGACCACCACGAAAAAGATGGTTCGGATGAAAGTGCTGCCCTTGGCCACGGCCGTACGTGCACCGATGTAACCGCCCAGCATGTTGCTCACCCCCAGCACCAGCCCGAGCCCCCACACAATGGACCCGTTGGCCGTGAACACCATGAGCGCGCCGAGGTTGGTGGCCAGGTTGATGATCTTGGCCTTGGCGCTCGCGGCCAGGAAACTGTAGCCGAGCACCGAAACCAGGCCGATCACCAGGAACGATCCAGTTCCGGGACCCATGACGCCGTCGTAGAAGCCAATCGCGGCGCCCAGCAGCACCGCCAGGCCGTAGTGCCGGGCCCCGGTGTGGCGAAGTGCCGTGAGCTGGCCCATGGTCGGGTGCGCGACCGTGAAGATCAACACGCCGATCAATGCGGCCACAATGATCGGCCGGAAGATCTCCGACGGCAACAGCGAGGCGACCGCCGCTCCTCCCCCGGATGCCGCCAGGGCCACGAGGGCCATGGGCAGCGCCGTACGAAGATCCGGATGCACCCGCCGGTAGTAGGTCACCGCTGACGTCGCCGTGCCGAAGATCGACCCCATTTTGTTGGTCGCGAGCGCCTGAACCGGAGTGATACCCGGGATCATCAGGGCCACCGGGAGCTGCAGCAGACCGCCACCGCCCACGACCGCATCAATGAATCCCGCGGCCAATCCGGTGAGAACCAAGAGCAGCAGAAGGCTCGGGGTCGCCGATTCCAACCCCGAGCCTTCCAAGAACCATGCATCCATGCGGAATACCTACGGCCGCTCGCGCCGTTATCGGGCCTCGTCCGATTCCGGGTGCGGGTCGCCGGCGAGCTCCGAACGCAGTTCCTGGACCACCTGGTCCCGCGCAATGTCTCGGCTGTCGCCGCTACGACGATCCCGGACTTCCAGAAGGCCGTCCTTGAGACCGCGTCCGATCACCAGGACCGTGGGCACGCCCAACAACTCCGCGTCACCGAACTTCACGCCCGGAGAGGTCTTGGGCCGGTCATCGAAGAGCACGCTCAACCCGGCGTCCTCGATCTCCCGGACGATTTCTTCCGCGGCCTCCAGCACCTCGGTACCCTTGCCCGTGGCCACCACGTGGACATCGGCCGGGGCAAGATTGCGGGGCCACAACAGTCCCTTGTCGTCGTGGTAGTGCTCGGCGACCGCGGCCAACGCGCGCGTGACACCGATGCCGTAGGAGCCCATGGTCACGGTCACGAGTTTCCCGTTCTGATCCAGCACCTTGAGTCCCAGGGCCTCCGCGTACAAACGGCCGAGCTGGAACACGTGCCCCATTTCCACGCCGCGCGCGATCTCCAATGCACCGGATCCGTCAGGAGCCTGGTCACCCGCCCGTACACTGCAGGCCTCCAGGGTGCCGTCCCATGTGAAGTCGCGCCCCGCGATCAGCCCGTACACATGCATCTCGCTCACGTTGGCGCCGGTGATCCAGCTGGTTCCGGGAACCACACGGGGATCCACGAAGTACGGGATCTCCGATTGGGATTTTGCACCCAACACGGCGTCATCCGGTGTCATCCCCGGGCCCAGGTAGCCCTTGACGATTTCGGGGCGGGCCCGCAGTTGGTCGTCGCTGGCGGGTTCCACCTCCAGTTCACCGCCCACGCCGAGAACCTCACCGATCCCGGCCTCGACGCGCTTGATGTCGATTTCACGGTCGCCGGGCAGACCCACGGCGACCAGCTGCTTGTCACCGCCCGGCAGGTTCACGGACAGGACAACGTTCTTGAGGGTGTCGGCCGCCGTCCACTGCCCCGTTTCACGCGGATGCAACTCGTTGGAGCGCGCCACCAGGGTGTCAATGGTGGGGCTGTTCGGAGTCTTGTGCACCTGGGCCGCCGGAGCGCCGTCGTAGCCGATGGGCTCCGGCGGCACCGTGGTGACGGCTTCGACGTTGGCCGCGTACCCGCCGGCCGTACGCACAAACGTGTCCTCACCGATGGGCGTGGGGTGCATGAACTCTTCCGATCGGGAGCCGCCCATGGCGCCCGACTGGGCCGAGACCGCAACGATTGGCAGACCGAGACGTTCAAATATCCGAACGTACGCGGCGCGGTGTTTGGCGTAGGACTCATCCAGGCCGGCGTCGTCGATGTCGAAGGAGTAGGAATCCTTCATGATGAATTCGCGCCCGCGCAGCAGGCCGGCGCGGGGGCGGGCCTCGTCGCGGTACTTGGTCTGGATCTGATAAAGCATGGCCGGCAGATCCTTGTAGGACGAATACATGTCCTTGACGAGCAGCGTGAACATTTCCTCGTGCGTGGGTGCGAGCAAGTAATCGGCGCCCTTGCGGTCCTTGAGCCGGAACAGGTTCTCCCCGTACTCCGTCCACCGGTTACTGACCTCGTAGGGTTCACGCGGCAACAGCGCCGGGAAGTGCACCTCTTGCGCGCCGATGGCATTCATTTCCTCGCGGACCACGGCCTCGACCTTGCGCAGCACATTCAGCCCGAGCGGCAACCACGTGTAAATACCCGGTGCGGCACGTCGGATGTAACCGGCGCGGACCAGCAGACGGTGGCTGGCCACGTCTGCATCAACGGGGTCCTCGCGCAGCGTGCGGAGGAACAGGGAACTCAGGCGAAGCGGCACGAAGAGTCCTAACCGCCCGTAAACGGGCCTAATAAGGAGGGGCTGGTATCTGGTGGGATTCTATCCCCCGGACACCAGCCTCTCAGACCAAGATGGCTGCTTACTGTTCGGAAATCTTGGTGACGGATTCCTGCAGGATGGCCTCGACGTCCGGGGTCTCGGAAGTCGGGCTCGCGGTGCCACTTGAACCGCCTTGCCCACTGACCACGACAAAGGTGTTTCCTACCACGGCGGAAGCCTGGGTCATCGTGTTGGATTGCCCATCCATGTCCATGGTCATGTTCATCATTGTTGCTTCCGTGGCCTTGTCGAGATCGAGATCGCGCGGTTCAATGCTCGCTTCGATCTTGCTGCCCATGAGTTCCATGGTGAACTCGCGGCAGTCCTCGTTCTGCTGGTTGGCCGTCCGGGCATGCTCAACGGCTTCATCGCCCGAGCCCATGGGCATGACGGTCACCGCGTACTGCCCCTCGGAAGGAGTGGCCACCACAATGTCCTCCGCGTGCCCGGATGAGGTGTCCAGTGCCTCCTTGACCAGGTCCTTGCACTGTGCCGGTTCAATCGTGGCCTGTTCGATCACCTGCTCCAAGTCCTCCATCTGACTGTCGGCGTTGTCCTCGTCCATGGGCTCGGCGGACAGCTTCTGGCCGTCGACCTCCACACTGTTGAGCGCACTGACCACCTGGTCCTGCGAATAGCTGGCTTGGGGGTCGGGTTCGCTTTCTGCTCCTCCGCCTCCTGAGGAACATGCGGTGAGTGCCAATGCGGCCACCGCAAGAGCAGTCATTGAACGGGTGCCGCGACGCCATGCAAACGGTTTGCGGGGCAAGGACGTGGGGGTCGTGATGGAGCCCATGGGAAATCACCTAATTTTCGCCGGTTGTACCAGTTGACTGAGCGGCTGAGGTTGCCACGCCCCAAATGTAACCCGGCTCACGCATGCTGCAGGATCATCGCCGCACCTGTGTGGGACCTCCCTCGCCGGCTACAACAAAACCGTGGCGAAAGTACCCGACCGCTCGAAACCGACTTTGCGATACGTGGCCAGGGCGGGCCGGTTGTATGAGTTCACGTACAGGCTGACCACGGGAACGTATGTTCTGGCCAGAGCCACCACCGCCGCCATGCACGGGGCCGCAAGTCCCCTGCCGCGGTACGCCGGATGGACCCAAACACCCTGAATCTGACATACCTGGCCGCTCATGGCTCCGATGTCCGCCTTGAAGATGACTTTGCCGTCCGTGTCGTCCGTAAGCACCGCCGTGCGGCGATCACGCAGCAATTGCTCGACGCGCTTGCGGTAGCTCTGGGCGCCGTCCACGAACGGTGAGTACCCGACCTCTTCTTCGAACATCGCCGCAGCCGCGGGCAGCACACGGGAGAATTCGGACACCTCTGCCCAGCGCACCCGATCCGACACAGCGCTGAACTGCTCGGACGCCGGATCGGTATCCATTGCGAGCAGCGGCTGGTCAGGGCGTACGTCGAACGGCAGGGGCCACGAGGTCTTGAGCCGGTTCCACAGCCCCATGACGGGCTCCGCCGGCCCGAACAGGGAAGCGTAGCGTGAACCGCCCCGCGCGAGGTGGTCCGCGACCAGGTCCTGCCCGGTTTCATCCAGTGCGATCGGGACCACGTTGGTACCCACCCAGCAAGCGCCGACAAGTTCCTGGGCGGGACTCATGATGCCCAGCACGGGTGCCGGTCGACGCCGCCGGGCGGCGCGAACGGTGTCCACGTGCGAGGCAACGAACACCGATGATACCGCGTGACGCGCCATGAGCCGGTCCAGTTGTGCCTGCGGCACGGCCCCGGGAACCAGCAAGCGCGTCACCCGGTATCGGGTCATCCGGCCGTCACGACCGGAGCGCCTTCGATCGGCTGACCGTTCTCGTCCAGTTCCATGCTCTCGGCCATCAGATTCGCCTGCTCCAGCAGCGTCTCGACGATCTGGTCCTCGGCAACGGTCTTGATGACCTCACCCTTGACGAAGATCTGCCCCTTGCCGTTACCCGATGCCACACCCAGGTCTGCCTCCCGAGCCTCACCCGGTCCGTTCACCACACAACCCATCACGGCCACGCGCAGCGGGACGGTCAGGTGCTCAAGTCCCTTGGTGACGTCGTCGGCGAGCTTGTAGACGTCCACCTGGGCGCGTCCGCAGGACGGGCACGAGACGATTTCCAGCTTGCGGGGACGCAGGCCCAGCGACTGCAGGATCTGGTTGCCCACCTTGACTTCTTCGACCGGCGGCGCGGACAAGGAAACACGAATGGTGTCCCCGATGCCCTGACCCAACAGGATGCCGAAGGCCGTGGCGGATTTCACGGTGCCCTGCAAAGCGGGCCCGGCCTCGGTGACACCCAGGTGCAGGGGCCAGTCGCCGCGCTCGGCGAGCAGCTGGTAGGCGCGCACCATGGTCACGGGGTCGTTGTGCTTGACGGAGATCTTGAAGTCGTGGAAGTCGTGTTCCTCGAAAAGGGACGCTTCCCAGACGGCGGACTCCATGAGAGCCTCCGGAGTGGCCTTGCCGTACTTCTCGAGCAAGCGCTTGTCCAGGGAGCCCGCGTTCACACCGATGCGGATGGAGACCCCCGCGGCTTCCGCGGCGCGGGAGATCCCCTCGATCTGGTCGTCGAACCTGCGAATATTGCCCGGGTTCACGCGAACGGCCGCGCAACCGGCGTCAATGGCCGCGTACACGTACTTGGGCTGGAAATGGATGTCCGCAATCACCGGAATCGGTGACTTCTTGGCAATGATGGGCAGCGCATCGGCGTCGTCCTGGGAGGGGCACGCCACGCGCACGATGTCACAACCGGCGGCATTGAGCTCCGCGATCTGCTGCAACGTGGCGTTGATGTTCGTGGTGGGCGTGGTGGTCATCGACTGCACGCTGACCGGAAAATCCGATCCCACACCCACGGAGCCCACCTGGATCTGACGGGTCTTCCGCCGAGGTGAAAGCACCGGCTGGGGTGCAGCGGGCATACCGAGACTGACCGAACTCACGAATTGCCTCCAGGGGATTGTTGGCCGGGTCGCCGAAAAGTGCTCCCCGATTTATTCACCTTCCATTGTGCCACTTCGGGGGAAAGCTGCAGCCGGACGTGAGCAAACGAACGCCCGACGACGCCGCCCCGGGACTTCCGTGGGAAGGCCCGGGGCGGGGATCGTATCAATCGTTATCGCTAGCGGCGCATGATCTTGCGTGCCAGCCAGTTGCCGAAGAACTGGACCAACTGCACCAGAATGATGATGACAATCACAGCGGCCCAGGTGACCTCGTCGTTGAAACGCTGGTACCCCAGGCGCAACGCGAAGTCGCCCAAACCACCGGCACCGATGGCACCGGCCATGGCGGACATGTCCGTGATGCCGATGACCAAGAAGGTGTAGCCGAGCACCAGCGGACCGAGGGCCTCGGGCAGGATCACCGTGGTGATGATCCGCAACCGGGACACACCCATGGAACGGGCGGCCTCGACCACACCCGGATCCACGGTCATCAGATTCTGCTCCACGATGCGCGCCACCGCGAAGGTCGCACCAATGGTCATGGCGAAGATCGCGGCGTTGGGGCCCAGTCGGGTACCCACAATGGATTCCGTGGCCTGGCCCAGTGCGGCCAGGAGAATGATGAACGGGATGGGGCGAATGAAGTTCACCAGGAGGTTCAAGGCGGTGAAGACCGCGCTGTTCTCCAAGATGTTGCCCCGCCTGGTGACGTAGAGGCCCACGCCCACGATCAAACCGATGAGCCCGGCCAGGACCAGGGTCACGGCCACCATGTAGAGGGTCTGGCCCGTGGCGGACAGCAACTGGGGTCCTAATACTGACCAATCCATCAGCGGGCCACCTCCTCAACCTTGGTGATCTCGCGCAATCGGACAATGGTGTTCTCCACGGCGGTGTCCGGGCCATTGAGCGAAAGCGTCAGGGTGCCGAATGATCGGGACTGCAGCATGGAGATACCGCCGAAGGCGATCTCGAACGTCACGCCGTCGCGAGCGCACTCCGAGAGCACGGAACCGATCCTGTTCTGGTCCGTGACATCCACGAGGATCAACCGACCCGGGTGCTCCTGGCGAACCTTGGCGATCTCGTCCTCCCGGGGAACGGTGCGCATCACCGAGGACACGAACTTCCGAGTGGTCTCCGCCTGCGGATACGCGAAGACGTCCGAGGTGGTACCCACCTCCACCACGCGGCCACTGTCCATCACCGCCACGCGGTCCGCAATGGAACGGACCACGTCCATTTCATGGGTGATGAGCACAATGGTGATCCCCAGCTCACGGTTCACCCGCCTGAGCAGACCGAGCACCTCCTGGGTGGTCTCCGGGTCCAGCGCAGAGGTGGATTCGTCCGCGAGCAGCAGTTCCGGGTTGGACGCCAAGGCGCGTGCGATACCCACGCGCTGCTTCTGGCCGCCCGACAGTTGTTCCGGGTAGTTCTTGGCCCGGTCCGTGAGCCCCACGAAGGCCAGCAGTTCGGTGACCCGTTGGTTGCGTTCCTCGGGCTTCCAACCGGCGCGTTTGAGCGGGTATTCGATGTTGCCCGCCACGGTGCGCGAGTTGAACAGGTTGAACTGTTGGAAGATCATGCCGATCTTGCGCCGGATCGGGGCCAGCTGAGTCTCCGACTTGCCGTCCACCCGACTGCCCGCCACCTCCAACGATCCGGAGCTGATGGGCTCCAGGCCGTTGATCAGGCGAACCAACGTGGACTTGCCGGCACCGGAGTACCCGATCACGGCAAAGATCTCGCCCTTGGTGATATCCAGGGTCACTGTGTCCACGGCGTTGACCACGCGAGGAGCACGCTTGGACCCGCCCGTGTAAACCTTGCTCACATCCCGGAAGCGCACCAGGGTACGCTCACTGGACTCGACAATCACTGGGTTTGTTCCTTCAGGTCTTCCTGGTATCGCTTCAGGAGGTCCTTGAGTTCCTGCTGGTCGATCTCGGTGGGAACAGCGGTGCCCTTGCTCTCCTCGTCCTCGGCCTTCAGCACCTTCGGGTCGTAGTAGAAGCTCGCGACCTTCTTGAGGGTCTCGTTGTCCGCGTTGGCCTCGGTGGCGGCGAACAGGTTGTCGAAGACCTTGGCGCTGTCCTGCGTGGGATCATCCGAGGCCAGAGCGGACTTCGGATCAATGTTGGCGCGGCCCAGGAAGTCGTTGTTGATCACGGAAGCGGCCACGGAATCCATCGACAGAACGGTCTGCTCGGCGGACACCGGGCGAACGGAGACCTTCGACTTCTCGGCGTCGATGTCGCCCTCGGTCGGAGCGATCGTGTCCTTGGTGAATTCCACCAGGCCCTCTTGCTTCAACAGGTTCAACGCGCGGCCCAGGTTGATGGAGTCGTTGGGGATGGCGACCTCGTCGCCGTCCTTGATCTGGTCCAGGGAGTCGTACTTGCTGGAGTACATGCCCAGCGGGTAGATCGCGGTGGATCCGACCGGGGTGATGGTGTCCCCGGAGTTGTTGTTGTAATCCGCGAGGTAGGCGGTGTGCTGGAACCAGTTCATGTCCACGTCGCCGCTCTTGGTGGCGGGGTTCGGCTGGTTGTAATCACTGAAGTCCACGTATTCCACGGTGATGTCGTTCTCCGCAGCGACTTCCTTGAGGGCGTCGTGCGCGGGTTCGGACCCGACGATGCCAATGGTGATGGTGCCGTCCGCAGCGGGATCCGAGGATTCGGAGTCTCCGCCGCCGCACGCGGTCAGGGTGAGGCCGAGGGTGGTGGCCAGCGCAAGGGGGATCAAGCGGTGAGATCGCACGATGTGCCTTTCCGAGGAGTGGAATGTTCTGGGCGATTAACATCGGAAAGCGGTGCGTTCGAGGACACACCGCATTCGCAGGGCTCGTGCTGGGTGATTCGCAAATCCGCACTTGCCGGGAGCTACGTTAACCGCGGCCGGATGGTCATCTGGGGCACCCCGCTACGGGAGAGGGTTGCCGTCCGGCCAGCCAGAGCTGGACGCCGGATCTCGTCATCCGCGGCCAAGCCTAACATGGGGCCGGCGGTGATCAGCGTGCGCTGAAACGCTGCGCAATAAACTGATCCGCCCGGTTCCTGGCCCAGCCCTCGGCGCCCAGGACGTCCTCGAGCCGCGGGGTCGTGTCGCCCTCGTGTTCATTCACGACCACCGCAACGATGTCCACGATGGTCGTGAAGTTCACCTCACCCCGGTGGAAGGCGTACACGGCCTGCTCATTGGCCGCGTTGAACACGGCCGGCCAGGTGCCGCCCAGCGTCCCGGCATGCTTCATCAGCTCGATGGCGGGGAATGCCTCGGTGTCCAGCGGCTCGAAGGTCCAGTGCGCCGCTTGCGTCCAATCGCACGACGCCGCCGCGCCGGTAATTCTGTGCGGCCACCCCAGACCTAAGGCAATGGGCAGTCGCATGTCCGGCGGTGATACCTGGGCCAGGGTGGAACCGTCCACGAACTGGACCATGGAATGCACCACGGACTGTGGGTGCACGGTCACGTCTATCCGGTCCAGGACAACGTCGAACAACAGGGATGCTTCCAGGACCTCAAGCGCCTTGTTGACCATGGTGGCCGAATTGGTCGTGACCATCACCCCCATGTCCCACGTGGGGTGTTTCAACGCCTGCTGGGGCGTGACCGTGGTGAGTTGATCCCGGGACATGCCTCGGAAGGGTCCGCCGGAGGCGGTGAGGATCAATCGGTCGACTTCGCTCGAACGGCCTCCCCGCAGCGCCTGCGCCAGAGCCGAGTGCTCGGAATCCACCGGGATCAGCGGGGTCTCCAGGCCGGTGGCGGCCGCGGCCTGTTTAACCAGCGGGCCGCCCGCGATGAGGGACTCCTTGTTGGCCAGCGCCACGGGCGTCCCCGCGTGTAATGCGGCGAGCGTGGGAGCCAGTCCGATGGACCCGGTGATGCCGTTGAGAACAACATCACAGTCCGAGTGTTCCGCCACGCGCGTTGCGGCCTCGGGTCCGTGGAAGATCTCGGGGGTGAAGCCTGTCAGGCCCTCCCCCGAGGCTCGTTGGGCAATGAGTTCTTTCAGTTGCCGGGCGTGGTCGGCCGTGCCACTGGTTCCAACCGCGGCCACACGTTCTCGCACGGCCTGCTCCGCCAGCACCGGCAGGTTGGACGTTCCGGCGGCCAAGGCCGTGACCGACAGCGGCGGGTGCCCCGCGGCGGCGTCGTCCTCGCCCGGTCGCCGCAGGCCACGCGCGGAGGCGACGACGTCGAGCGCTTGCGTACCGATGGAGCCCGTGGAACCCAGAATGACCACGCGCCGGGGCTGCTTGCCAGTGGCGCTGTCGAGTTCGGGGGTCATGGTCAGGGGTGCGTCAGACATGGTCACCAGTATCTCGTGGATCGGAGGAGCTCAGCACATACAACAAGGGCGCCACCCGGAGGTGACGCCCTTGTTCAGTGATGCCGTGGATCAGCGACGAGCGCCCTTGCGGCCGGTCACTGCACCGTAAATGAACAGCACGATGAGTGCGCCCACGATTGCGGTGATGATGGTTCCGATGTCGAACACGGATTCCAAGGATCCGATGCCCACCAGGCTGCCCAGGAAGCCGCCCAGGATGGCACCGATGATGCCCAGGATGATGGTGACGATGATGCCGCCACCCTGACGACCCGGCATGATGAGCTTGGCGAGTGCGCCAGCGATCAGGCCCAGGACGATCCAGCTAATAATGCCCATGATTCCTCCAGTTTAGCTGCTTGCTTTAACACGAGGTCGTCGCGTTCGTATGCCTTGGTCAGCGTACTGACTGCCAGCTCCCTATCAGGTTACAGGAGAAATCGTCAGGACACTCAATCAGTGATCGACTGCCTTCTCAGCACCAACGCCCGTCAAGGAACGAACTTCCATCTCGGCCTGCTTCTTGGGATCCTCCGGCCGACGCTCGGACATGGAACCGAGGAAGCCCAACAGGAACGACAACGGAATGGAGATGATGCCCGGGTTGGACAGCGGGTAGATGGCGAAATCTGCACCCGGGATCATGGACGTCTCAGCGCCCGACATCACCGGCGAGAAGATGATCAGGACCACGGAGCTGATCAGACCTCCGTACATGGACAGCACGGCACCGCGGGTGGTGAAGCGCTTCCAGTACAGCGAGTACAGGATCGTGGGGAGGTTGGCCGATGCGGCGACCGCGAAGGCCAGTGCCACCAGGAACGCGATGTTCTGACCCTGGGCGCCGATACCGCCGGCGATCGACACCAGGCCGATGATGACCACGGTGGTCTTGGCGACGCGCAGTTCCTGCTTGGGGTCGGAATTGCCGTTCTTGATCACGGATGTGTAGATGTCATGCGCGAAGGACGCTGAGGCCGTGATGGCCAGACCGGCGACGACGGCAAGGATGGTTGCGAAGGCCACTGCGGCGATCAAACCCATCAGGATGGAGCCGCCCAGCTCGTAGGCGAGCAATGGAGCGGCCGAGTTCACGCCACCGGGGGAATTCAAGATCCGGTCGGAGCCGATCAACGCGGCTGCTCCGAAACCCAGCACCAGGGTGAAGAGGTAGAACAAGCCGATCAGGGTGATGGCCCACACCACGGACTTGCGTGCTTCCTTGGCGGTGGGAACCGTGTAGAAGCGCATGAGCACGTGCGGCAGACCGGCGGCACCGAGCACCAGCGCCAGGCCCAGCGAGATGAAGTCGATCTTGGTGATCTCACTCAAGCCGTACTTCAGTCCCGGATCCAGCATGGCGGGGTTGTTATTGGTTTCCACTGCGGCGCCCAGGATGGCCGAGAAATTGAAGCCGAACATTGCCAGGATCCACACGGTCATCACGGCAACACCCGTGACCAGCAGGCACGCCTTGATGATCTGGACCCACGTGGTGCCCTTCATGCCGCCCACCAAGACGTAGACGATCATGATGATGCCCACGACCACGATGACCAGGGACTGACCCGCTTTGGAACCAATACCGAGCAACAGCGACACGAGCGCACCGGCACCGGCCATTTGCGCCAACAGGTAGAAGAACGTCACGGCCAGCGTGGAAATGGATGCGGCCACGCGCACGGGGCGCTGGCGGAGGCGGAAGGACAGGACATCGGCCATGGTGAATTTGCCCGTGTTGCGCAGCGGCTCGGCAATGAGCAGCAGCGCGACCAACCACGCGACGAAGAAGCCAATGGAGTACAGGAACCCGTCGTAGCCCTGCAGCGCAATGGCTCCCACGATGCCCAGGAACGACGCCGCCGAGAGGTAGTCACCGGCAATGGCGAGGCCGTTCTGCGTACCCGAGAAGGAGCGGCCGCCTGCGTAGTAATCAGCAGCGGTCGAGGTGGACTTGGACGCGCGGATCACCACGACCAACGTGATGACCACGAAAGCCAGGAACACACTGATGTTGATCCAGGGGGTTCCGACGGTTTCGGTGTCCGCCTCGGTAGCGGCGTGAATCGCGGGAAGAGCCGCGGAGGTGATATTGATCATGATTACGCTTCTCCTCGTCCCGCACCGGAGGCCTCGAGGTGCTCGCGCAGAGCAGTGGCCTGGGGATCAAGTTTCCGGTTGGCAAAGGACACGTACGCCGCTGTGATGCCGAAGGTGGTTACGAACTGCAGGAGCCCCAGGAGCAACCCGAGGTTCACGTTCCCGAAGACTCGCTGGGACATGAACTCGGGAGCGTAAATAGCCAGCACCACGTAAAGCAGATACCAGACCAGGAACGCAATGGCCATGGGGAAGACAAAAGAACGGTGAGTTTTACGCAACTGCTGGAACTGGTCCGAGCGTTGCGCGTCAGTGAAGTCGAAAGCCGTGGAGTTGGCCGAGTCGACAGGGGGCGTAGACGCCATGAGAGCCTCCTTGTGTGATGAAGACCACGTTAAGCTCTTTGTATCCATAAACACAACAGCAACGCGCAAAAAGTCGAAAAAGCGGGCCTAACTCGCGAAAGGTTCGCTAGTTAGGCCCGCTTTGTATACAAACATGCTGAAGCCTGGGAATCAGCGCAATGCCAGGATCAGCTCTACCACCCGGTCCAGGAACGCATCGACCTGCTGCTCCTCGTAGCAGCGCTGAGCCTGCGCCTGGCGGAACACCGCCGTGCGAACGAGCGAAGGATCCAGATCCTCATCGGAACGGAAGTGCTCCGTGATCCGGTCACACAGCACGTCCACGTCCGCCACCGAATAGCCCAATTGTTTGCGCTGTGAGGGTTGGCGGAAACGTTCGCCGTGGGGGCGGTTCAACCGTCCGAGCAGTGTCTGCCCCAGCAGCTCAAGGTGCTCCTCCCAGCGCTCCGGTCCGTGTTCGTGAATGAACGCTTCCCGCTCGCGATCCGCCAGCTGGTCCTCGAGCTCGTCCAGGCGGGCATCCACGGGCGCCGACTCGTAACCACCCTGGACGCGGTCGAAGACGCGTTCCCGCACCTGTCTGCTGCCGACGCCCGGGGCAGACCGGAGGTCGCCGGCGGTGGTGACCAGAACGGCGTCGACCCGGTCCAGGAAATCGTCCACCTCCGCGGGGTCGTAACCCCATCGTTCCTCGGTGACCCTGGAGAACTTCCGCCCGGCACCGTGAGCGGCCGTCGCCTGGCCCGCGGTCTGTGGCGCGGGAGCATGCTGGCCGGGGGCCGACCGGGACCGGGTGTGGGTATCCAGGCCGTCGATCGTCCGGGTCGGCTGGTCCGCCGGGGAAGAACCAGAGGTGTTCTCGCTCATTGTGGTGTCTACCTTTCCAACAGCCGGAGCGGATCCGCCCCGCATCCCGCATCACCGGGTCATTGTCTACGCCAGGATGGCAAAAAGCTCGAAAAGCACGTATCCGGTGATTACCGCAAAGAGAATGGAATCGATCCGGTCCATGACGCCGCCGTGTCCGGGGAGCAAGGTGCCCATGTCCTTGATGCCCAGTTCGCGCTTGACCATCGACTCGGAAAAATCACCCAGCGTGGAGACGGCCACGATGGCCATCGCCAGGATCGCGCCCTGCCACCACGTGTCCCCCAGCAGGAACACGGAGCACAGAATGCCCACGATCACCGCGCCGCCCAGGGAACCCGCGAAACCCTCCCAGGACTTCTTGGGAGAGATCCTGGGTGCCATGGGATGTTTACCCCACACCACGCCCACCGCGTACCCGAAGGTGTCGGAGCTGACGGCCAGCAGCACGACGGTCAGGATTTTGAGGGGCCCGTCCTCCGAGTGGTACAGCAACAGGGCCGCGCTCAGCAGGAACGACGCCCAGACCAAGGCGAAGACCGACCCCATGATGGAGAGCACCATGCCCTCCTTGGGTCCGAAGGCCCGCCACACCACCACGAGGGTCACGGACAGCACCACGGCGAAGGACAGATACTGTGCTCCGCCTTGATAGGCCGCCAGCGGCATGAGCAGAGCGGCGATCACGGCAGGAATCCGGGGAATCCCGATCCCTCGGTAACTCAGCGATCGCGCGATTTCCCACACGCCGATTCCCGCGGCCGTGCCCGCCAGCAATGCGAGCACGAGGGGAAAGAGGAACAACCCCACCAGCAGCGTGACAATCAATACCACCGCAACGGCAATGGCCGCCGGAAGGTTGCGTCCGGCCTTGGACGGCGCACGATGTTCCTCGCTACGAGTCCACGGCCGCTTAATGACTTCCCTCAGGTTGCCCGTGTTGAGCAATTCGACCCGGGACTGTTTTGCCACCGGCTCACGCCGTCCATCCGCCTGTCCTTGGGAGGAGGCGGAGGAACGGTTGTCAGATCCCTTGGGAGCGTACGCTGCTGCCATCAGACACCGAGCAGTTCGGATTCCTTGTTCTTGAACAGTTCATCGATCTGGTCAATGTGCTTCTTGGTGGCGGCGTCGAGGTCCTTCTCACCGCGCTTGCCCTCGTCCTCGCCCACGTCGCCGTCCTTGATGGCCTTTTCCATGGCTTCCTTGGCGCTGCGGCGGATGTTACGCACCGACACGCGGCCCTCTTCGGCCTTGGTGGACACGATCTTCACGTACTCCTTGCGGCGCTCCTCGGTGAGCTCCGGCATGACCACGCGAATCACGTTGCCGTCGTTGGCGGGGTTGGCGCCGATGTCCGAGTCGCGCAGCGCCTTCTCGATGTCGTTGAGGGCGGAGCGGTCGTACGGGGTGATCAAGAGCGTGCGCGCCTCGGGCGTCTGAAAGGACGCCAACTGCTGCAGCGGTGTGGGCGTGCCGTAGTACTCGACCGTCAGACTGGAGAACATGGCCGGGTTGGCACGGCCCGTGCGAACCGTGGAGAAGTCGGTCTTGGCCGCATCCACCGCTTTGGCCATCCGGGAAGTGGCATCGGAAAGGATGTCAGAAATCACGTGTATCGCTCCTTATGCGTGAAAAAGCCAGGGGTGCTGGCGGACGTGGTACTAACTTCCACTCTAGCCGTGTCCGCAAGAACGCACGATTCACGGGGTGACCAGCGTGCCGATCTGCTCGCCCAACACGGCTCGGGTGACATTGCCTTCGCCCTCCATACCGAATACGCGCATGGTCACGTTGTTGTCGCGGCACAGGCTGAAGGCGGTCTGGTCCATCACACGGATGTCACGGGCCAATGCCTCGTCGTACGTCAGCGCCGTCAAGCGTTGCGCCGAGGGGTCCTTACGGGGGTCTGCGGTGTAGACGCCGTCCACACCGTTCTTGGCCATCAAGACCTCCGTGGCGTGCACCTCCAGGGCGCGCTGGGCGGCCACGGTATCGGTCGAGAAATAGGGCAGACCGGCACCCGCCCCGAAAATGACCACGCGGTCCTTCTCCATGTGTCGGATTGCCCGGCGGGGGATGTACGTTTCGGCCACCTGTTCCATTTTGATGGCCGACTGCACGCGGGTGTCCACCCCGCACTGCTCCAGGAAGTCCTGTAGGGCCAGGCAGTTCATCACGGTGCCCAGCATGCCCATGTAGTCCGCGCGGGAGCGGTCCATGCCCGCCTGGGACAGTTCGGCGCCACGGAAGAAGTTGCCGCCGCCCACCACGATCGACGTTTCCACCTGACCGACGGTCGCGGCGATCTGCTCGGCGACCCGGCGGACCACGGTGGTGTCCAACCCCACCTGCCCGCCACCGAACACCTCGCCGGAGAGCTTCAACAGCACCCTGCGCCGCTTGGGCTCCACACGGGGATCCCGGCTCAACCGCACAGCCTCGTCGTGGAGTTCGGATTCGTTGGTGGTGGGCATGGATTCTCCCCAGGAAGACGACGGTCGAGGTGCGGGCCCACACGTGGCAGACCGCTTTACAGCTTACAGAAACGGCGGGGTGTCACCGATGACTCAGTGACACCCCGCCGAGGTGACCTCGCACGACGCCGCTCGCGAGCGGCGTCGGCGGAGGTTGTCTAACTAACCAGCTCAGGCACCCACGCGGAAACGTGCGAACGCGGTGGCGGTGGCGCCGGCCTCGGACAGCACCTGGCCCACGGACTTCTTGGAATCCTTGGCGAAGTCCTGGTCAACCAGAACAACATCCTTGTAGAAGCCCTTGAGACGACCCTGAACAATGTTCGGGATGATCTTGTCCGGCTTGCCCTCGTTGCGTGCGGTCTCTTCGGCCACGCGCTTCTCGTTCTCGACGGTCTCTTCCGGGACGTCGGACTCGTTGAGGAAGCTCGGGGACATGGCTGCGGTGTGAACGGCCACGTCGTGAGCGGCCTGCTCGGCGTCGCTACCGGACACGGCCAGCAGCACGCCGACCTGAGCCGGGAGATCCTTGGAGGTCTTGTGCAGGTACACGGCCACGTGATCGCCTTCAACGCGAGCCAGACGACGCACAACGACCTTCTCGCCCAGCAGCGCGCCGGTCTCGGTCACGAGCTCGGACACGGGCTTGCCCTCGGAATCAGCGGCGAGCAGACCTTCCAGATCCGTGGCGTCAGCGGCAACCGCCGCGTCCAGGACCTTGGCGCCGAACTCCACGAACGGGCTGGACTTGGCCACGAAGTCGGTCTCGGAGTTGAGCTCGACCATGTAGCCCACGTTGCCCTCGACGCGAGCAACAATGATGCCCTCGGCCGTGGAACGGCCCTCGCGCTTGGTGACGCCCTTGAGGCCCTTCACGCGGATGATTTCCTGGGCCTTCTGAGCGTCGCCATCGGCTTCGTCCAGGGCCTTCTTGACGTCGAGCATGCCGGCACCGGTGCGCTCGCGCAGTGCCTTGATGTCAGCAGCGGTGTAGTTCGCCATGTGAACTCCTCTGTTGTCGTTTGGAGTTGGCCGGGCGTGGGATACACGCCCGGCCAACGTCGGTGGCCATGATGGGCCACCCGAAAGAATGGAAGGTGAACGAAACTCGCGGCCTTACTCGGCTGCGGGGGTCTCTTCCTTCGGAGCCTCCTCGGGGGCAGCCTGGGTCTCGGCGACGGGTGCGGGCGCCTCGGCCTGCTCGGCGTTGTCCGCGGACTCGGTCTGCTCGGCGCCCTCGGCCTTGCCGGCCTCGTGCTGCTCGAGGAGCTCGCGCTCCCACTCGGCCATCGGCTCGTCGGTGGTGTTGCCACCGGACTTGCCGTTGTTGCGCTCAATGAGACCCTCGGCCACGGCGTCCGCAATCACGCGGGTCAGCAGCGAGACGGAACGAATGGCGTCGTCGTTACCGGGGATCGGGAAGGCAACCTCGTCCGGGTCGCAGTTGGTGTCCAGGATCGCGACGATCGGGATACCGAGCTTCTGCGCCTCGTCGACGGCAAGGTGTTCCTTCTTGGTGTCAACGATCCACACCAGCGAGGGGGCCTTGGTCAGGTTGCGGATACCACCCAGGGTGCGCTCCAGCTTTTCCTTCTCGCGGCGCAGCAGCAGCAGTTCCTTCTTGGTGTACTGCGAACCCGCGACGTCGTCGAAGTCGACCTCTTCCAGTTCCTTCATGCGATCGATGCGCTTGGAAACGGTGGAGAAGTTGGTGAGCATGCCACCCAACCAGCGGTGGTTCACGTAGGGCATGTTCACGCGGGTGGCCTGCTCGGCAATTGCTTCCTGAGCCTGCTTCTTGGTACCCACGAACAAGATGGTGCCACCGTGAGCCACGGTGTTCTTGACAGCTTCGTACGCGCGGTCAATGAAGCCCAGCGACTGCTGCAAGTCAATGATGTAGATGCCATTGCGCTCGGTGAAGATGAAACGCTTCATCTTGGGGTTCCAACGGCGGGTCTGGTGGCCGAAGTGAACGCCGTTGTCGAGCATCTGGCGCATGGTTACGACGGGCATGTCGTCTCCTGTTAATTGCTGGCGGCCTTGGGGCGACCGCCATGGGTTTACGGTTATTGATCGATCGGGACGATCCCTGGCGCGATTCGTGACCCTGCCCTGCGGACCCGATCAACGCACTCCGTCCGCAACGAGTTGCGGACCGAGGAGTGCGCACACACGTCAATGTGTTCCCTCACGCGCGAAGTCAATGTCGGCCCCACGGTCGCACCCGGGTCACGGGCATGATGAATGAGGGCAGTCGACACTGCAAGGATCAGACTACATCATGCGCGGTGCACCTCGCTCCACATCGGGTGGATCCGCCTGGTTCCGCGTCGATTCCCGGGCCAGTCTGGCCTCATGAAGTCCGACGACGCCGCCCTCGCACCGTGTCCGCCCGCCAACCGTTCGGCGTTCGGTCACCGCGCCCGAGCGCTCACCATTCTTTCGGCCCTCTGCCTGTTCCTCGGGGGTGTCTTGGGCGGTGGCGTGCTCGGTCCACAACCGGCGCTGGCCGCCGGAGGGTGGACCTGGCCGGTCACACCCAAACCCGCGGTGACGCGGACATTCCAACCACCGGCACAGAAGTGGCTCTCCGGGCACCGCGGCGTGGACCTCGGTGCCGCGCCGGGAACGGAGGTCCGCTCCCCCGCTGCCGGCACGGTGTCGTTCACGGGAGTGGTGGTGGACCGGCCGGTCATTACCGTGGATCACGGTGCTGGGTTGAAGTCGTCCTTTGAACCCATTGATGCCACGGTGACACGGGGCCAGAGCGTGGCCCGCGGTCAAGTGATCGGCACCGTTGCCGCAGCCGGGCACTGCCCACCCGCCAACTGCGTGCACTGGGGTGTGCGCAGAGACGGCGACTACGTGAACCCGCTGCAGTTCGTTCAGGACATGCGCCCTTCGGTGCTGCTGCCGGTGCCGCAGTGAGCCTGACGACCCATTCGGTCCCACTCACTCACGTGGCGCCGTGACAGTGCGGCGTACGCCGTAGTTCGTGCGCTTGCCCCCGCGACTCTCAACGATCTAGGTGCCGTGAGGGCCGCGCCCCACACCTCATGCGCCGCCGCGACCCTTCTCCACTCCCCCAAGGGCTGTAACGGCGCATGGGTCGCTGCGAAAGGTTCTACCGATTCCGGGAAATCTCGAAGTAGCGTTCCTCGCGGCCATGGTGAGTGATCCTCAATCCGGATCGCTCCAATACCCGCCGGGAAGCGTAGTTGTCGATGTGCGTGCTCGCGCGAAACTTCCGCTCCCCCTGGCTCCGAGCAATTCGCAACAGTCCGTACAGCGCTTGCGTGGCGAAGCCCAGACCGCGGGCCGCTGAAACGAGTGTGTCCCCGAACCGTTGAAGGGTTGGCCAGGGAGTCCGTGGCTTCTTCGATATCCATCTCCGTGGGATCCTCGCCCTCACAACGCGCGGTTTCGAGCATGGCGGTGGCTTCCTCGTCATTCAGCGGATGTAGCTCAATCCGCGCCGTCACCAGATCCTTCATCGTGCGAGGCTACCCGTCGATTTGTAGACGACCCCGCCGTGAATCGTGTGCTTACCCCCGCCGCCCGCAGCAATTTAGGCGCCGTTAGGGCCGCGCCCCACACCTCATGCGCCGCCGCGACCCTTCTCCACTCCCCCAAAGGCTCTAACGGCGCACGGGATGCAGCGAGAGGTTCTCCGGGGCCATGAGGTGCGTAGCTGATGGGTTGCGCACCCAAGCCCGCGAACAAAAGGCCCTCTCGCCAGTGTTTCCACTAGTGAGAGAGCCATCCATGTAGGGCGGGTGGGGCTTGAACCCACGACCAAAGGATTATGAGTCCTCTGCTCTGACCAGCTGAGCTACCGCCCCTTGCGCCACCACGGAACAATGCCGTGGTCGCCGCTCTACGCTACCGCATCCGCGCGGTGGAGCCGATCATCGGGCGGGCTCGCCGCGGTAAATCCGTTCGAACGTGTCCAAGGTCTTCGCAAAGGAGTGGTGGGCCATCATGCGGTGGCTTGCTTCGCCCATGGCCCGGCGTTGCTGTGGGCCGGCGTCCAGCACCAATTGCAGTTTGTTGGCCAAATCGTGGGGATTACCCGGTTCGAAGAGGTAGCCGTTGACTCCTTCGTCCGCCAGGTGCGGCAGCGCTCGGGCGTTGGCGAGGACCACCGGTGTGGACGCGGACATGGCTTCCAGCGTGACCAGGGACTGCAGCTCAGCGGTACCGGGTTGGCAGAACACATCGGCGTTGAGATAGGCAACCCGTAATTGTTCGTCCGCGAGGAAACCGCGGAAGTGGATCCGTTCGGCCACGCCCAAGGAGTGGGCCAGGGAGACCAGCGAATCCAGTTGCTCGCCTTCCCCCACGATTTCTGCGTGCACGTTCTTCGCGTCCGGAATCAACGAAACAGCCTCGATCAGTTCATTGACGTTCTTTTCCACCGCGAGCCGCCCGCAGAAAAGAACCGTTTGGTGATCGGGTTTCTTCAGGTGCTCGCCCGCGAGTTGTTCGTAGTCGCCCACTTGGATCCCGTTGGACACGGGAATGGCGTTGTCGTCCACCCCGTTGGCGACCATGGTGTCCACCGCGAGCTGAGTCGGTGCGGTCACCACGTCACAACGGCGGAACTGCCGCGCGAGGTCCCACCAGGAGACTTTTCGGTACCCGCGGATGAACCAGTCCGGGAACGGCAGGAACGGTTCAATGTTCTCCGGGATGAAGTGATTGGTACCGACCAAACGGATCCCGCGGCGCTGTGCCTCCTGGATGCCGAGACGACCCAGGATGTAATGGCACTGGCTGTGCACGACATCGGGCTGGACCGCATCGAGCACCCGCTTGATCTCGCGGTAGACCTCCCAGGGGAAGCACAATCGGAAGTAGGGGTGTGTGAAGGCTCGGTGCGAGCGGATTCGATGCTCGGTCACGCCGTCTTTATCAACCGTCAGAGATGTGCCCTTGGCGGTCATGGGAGCCATCACGTGGACTTGGTGTCCTCGCCCGCGCATTCCCTGCGCGAGCCGCCGGGCGAACTGGGCGGAGCCATTGACGTCCGGTGGGTAGGTCTCTGCAATGATCAAGATCTTCAAGGGACGCTGTTCCTCGGGATGCTCAGTGCTCACGGGTGCTGTTCAGAGTCTTCCTGTGCTCGGTCGCATTGGGTGAAGATTTACTTGAGAGTTCATGTTCTAATCGCTTGGCCTGTTCCCTGCGCTCGATCACTTCGGGGTGGTGGCGAGATAGTAATACGACGCCGACTATAGCAACGCCCCCCGCCAGGCACATGATCGCTCCGATTCCCGGCGTGAAGCCCGGTCCGGCTTCTCCCAGAACGGAAAGACCGAGGATCACGCCCACGATCGGGTCGACAACCGTCAGACCCGCAATGACCAGATCCGGCGGCCCGCACGAGTAAGCACATTGCACCATCCAGCCGCCCACCACGGACGCCAGGACGATCATGATCACCGTGAACCAGTGGATCTGCCCCAGCCCGTGGGCAAGCGTGTGGGTCATGGTGAGTCGCACCAGCACGGCGACGAACCCGTAGAGAATGCCGGCGGCGAGGACGTAGAACATGCTGATGCGGCGGTGCCGCAGGAACAGCTCCGCAACACCGAAGAAAAGAACCAGAGCGATCAGGATGGACACCAGAATGATTTCCGCCCGAGGATCGGCAAGGTAACTGGGGTCCGTGCCGGCAACGGCGGCCACAACGAACACGGCACTGCCCGCTGTGCACAGTGAAATGGCACCCCAGGTGCGGGCGTTGATGTCCAGGTGCTTGTGTTTGGCGTGCAGCAGGGTGGTGATGACCAGCGCGATCACGCCAATGGGCTGCACCACCGTGACGGTCGCCAGCGTCAGCGCCCCGACATTGAGTGCCGTTCCCAGCCCCAGCAGGACCAGCCCGGCCACCCACTTGGGATTGCGCACCAGTGACCCGAGATTCGAAGGTTTCAATGCCTCCTGGGTGTGCGCGGTGACGGCCGCGGATTGAGTCTGGGTCCCGAGTGCCAAGCACAGGGCGGCCATGAGCGCCAACGAAACTGCCACCCACTGCATCAACGGTTCATCACGTCTTCCACCACAGCATCATCGTAAGGTGCCCCCGTGGCATTTGCCTTACTACCTCATGAAGATCAGCCCCGCGTAGGACCAACCCCATACCCCGGTAGGAGTCGGACACGAGGAAGGCCGGGTCACTGTGGTGACCCGGCCTTCCGGAGGCGACGCAGGGGCGTCGTCGGTTACCCGATGGGCGCTACTTCTTGAGAAGCTTGCGCAAGAACACCAAGAAGGCGGAGCCGGCGGCTGCGGCAACGGCCAGCGGCTGCCAGCGATCGCTCAGGCTGCTCTCACCGGCCGTGGCCGAGGTGGATCCTGCCGTGGGCACGCCCTGCGAACCGCCGCGGGTGGCGAAGGTCTGCTTGACCGAGTCCTGAGTGGACTTGAAGGTGCCAGCGGTACGACCCACGAAACCCTGGGCGGCCGCCTGGACGGAATCCGCGCGGTTCTGGGCATCGTCGCGCAGGCTCTTCAAGTGCTCGCGGCGCAGCTTCAGACGGTGACGCAGCTGCTCCTCGGTGGGCTTGACCGGCTTGACCTGATTGGGGTCGTTGGCGGCAGCTTCCTGCTCGCGTTCCTTTTGCTGCTCGGCCTCGTTCATCTCGCGTTGCACGCGGCCCTCCGTGTAAGCGGAGCCTTCCTTCACGACACCCAGGTCGTAACGAAGGCCGAACAGGGTCTTCTCGGGCTTGAGCGGCAGGGCGCTCTTGATCTTGGCCAGCGCCACCAGGACGAGGATGGCCAGGATGACAATGAAGAGCAGGGCCAACAACAATGCCGCCAACCACGCCGGCATCAGGTTGGACAGACCGGCAATGGCCGCGCCGATGAGCGCAATGACGGCCATGCCGAGGAATACCAGGCCCACCACGGCGAGGGCTGCGCCCACACCCAGTTTGATGCCCTTGTCCTTGAGTTCGAGTACCGCTAACTGCGCCTCGTCCTTGAGCTGCTTGGGCAGCAGCCGGGCAAAGACCTTGGTGACATCGAGAATGGATGCCGCTCCAGGTTTCTTGGTTGCCCGAGTGCGCGCGCCGGGGGTGTGGCCGCTTTCCGGGCCCACTGCATGACTCATGCCGCCTCCGATGATGCTTGATCTACCTATGGATATTTCCTAAGTCAAAACTACCACCGAGGCCGTGGCTGGCACGGCAGCTTGCACGTACCGACAGGACACGTAGTGCGAAAACAATGACATTTCACCCGGGGGGCCAATGGTGAGCCTGCAGATCGGGTCCCGGTACGACGTCGTTCTGGTCGCGTTGGCCGCCCCGGCAGCCGGCGAGCGCCGGGCCTCAGCCCCTGGCGCCCTCGCGTGCGGGCCGGATCTTGGCCCCGAGATCCCACGTGCGTTTGACCGACCAGGCCAGTAGCAGGACCAGCAGGATGTTCCGGATGCTCAGCACGCCGGCCATGATCGGGTTGGCGTGGATGAGCGGGGTGTAGAAGAGCGGATAAATGAAGAACGTGACCACCGCGATGCCCATGAGCAGGGCCGCGGGGGTGCGCCAACGCTTCCAGTCGTAGACCAGGCCCGCCACGATCACGGGCGCGAGCCAGATCATGAACTGGGGTGAGCCCACCTTGTTGAACACAATGAGCACGGTGGTCATCATGAGGGCACCCTCGTAGAAGAGTTCACCGCGATCCGCTCCCCTGCGCAGCGAACGGATCAGCAGCGCGGTGCCCACCACCACGGCAAGGATGAGCAGCGGTTGCATGAGATGGGCGGCGAGCTCGGTGCCGGGGCCGTAGACCTCGGAGGAGTTGATGGCCGTGTTGTCCGCGATCTCGGAATCGGCAATGTCCAGCACGCTCAGCCAGACCCACGGCGTGGAGAACGTGGCCTCGAGTTGCATGCCACGCGAGCCCTGGTTGACCATGAAATCGGCAATGTGGCTGAGACCGCCGCAGAGCCACGTTCCGAGCACGACCACCGCGGTGACCGCCACTCCCGCGAGAAACACGTACACACGTTTCTTCGCCGCGATCAGCAACGACAGGATCACGGCGGCAGGCCACACCTTGATCCACGTGGCGATGCTGAGCAACACGGAGGCCACCACGGGCCGGCGAGCGGCGTAGAGCATGCCGATCAAGACAATGGGCGCAGCGATACCCTCCACACGGGCGAAACTCAGATAGCCCATGAACACCAGGAATACCAGCAACCACCAGGCCGGTGCCACACCGCGGCCACCCATACTGCGGCGGGTCAGGAACCAGATCGCCACGGCATTGAGCGCAGTGATGATGAGAGTCCACGCCAGCAGGTACAGATCGTGACCGGCGATCCCCGCCAGGTGGATGGGGATCTGCGCCAGGACCGGATAAACCCACGGGCTGATCGATTGATCGGCGACGTCGGTCGAGAAACCCGCCATGGCCCACTCGCGATACTGCTCGGTGTCGCTGAAGGCCCAGCCGTTGAGGAAGAAGGACGCCATCCACCCCAGGTAATACAGGTGGACCACGGCGAAGCCCCACCACACGCTGGATGGACGGGAGAACCAGGCGATCACGCGGTCCGGCAGCAGGCCGTCGCGCACACCACGGAGCCGGTCGAAGAATGCGGCGGAAATGTCAGGACTCCTTGGGGACGAGCTCATCGGTGGGGCGTTTGGAACCCAACCAGTACAGGCGCCGCGCCGACCACAACAGCAACACCACGAGCAGCGCGTTGCGGGCGGTCAGCACCAGCGCCATCGCGGGGTTGTCGTGACTGAGCGCGTTGTAGAACAGCGGGTAGATGAAGAATGTCAGAACCGCGATCGCGATCAGCATGATGGCCGGGGTCCGCCACGAGCGCCAGTGATGCACGAGCCCCAGAGCCACGGCCGGGCCGAGCCACACCATGAACTGCGGGGAGCCCACCTTGTTGAACACGATGAACACGGAGACCAGGGTCAGCGTGCCGGCGAGCAACAGTTCGGTGCGGTCCGCTCCGCCGGTGCGCACACCGTGGTGCAGGGCCCGGACCAGCAGCGCCGTGGCGGCCAGAGCGGCCAGGATCAGCAACGGCTGCATGAGTGAGGACATGACCTCAGTGCCGGGGCCGTCCACCTGCATCGAGTTGATGTCCGTGTTCATGTACATCTGTGAGCCGCCCACGCCCAGCACCGAGGACCACAACCACGGGGTGGTGAACGTGGCTTCCAGTTGCATACCGCGGTCACCCTGCTGCGTGAGGAAGTTGAAGAGCAGCGGGAAGGCACCCATGGCGGCGGCGACGCCGGCGGCCGCCGCGCTCACCATCAGCCCCGCGACGACCACCTGAACACGCTGGCGCACCACCGTGAACAGCGCAAGCACGATAGCCGCCGGCCACACCTTCATCCATGTGGCAATGCTCAGCAGCGTCGAGGCGATGAAGGGATGGGCCACGCCGTAGGCCAGGGCCACCAGAACAATGGGGGCCGTCAGGCCGTCGACCCGAGCGAAACCCAACCATCCCATGAGGAACGTGAAGCCCAGCCACCACCAGGCAGCGGGAATCGCGCGCCGGTTACGGCCGCAATCGGTGAGTTTGAGAACGGCCCAGCCGTTGAGCACCGTGGTCATCAGGACCCACAGGAAAAAGAAGGGCCCCGGGCCAGCAATGCCCGCGAGCGCCATGGGTACCAGGGCCAGCACCGGATACACCCACGGGCTGGGCCCGCCGGCCAGGGCGTCCTGATCGAAGCCGATGCGCGTCCACTCCCGATAAATGTTGGTGTCGCTGAACGCGTTGCCGTTGAGGGACACGATCAGCGCGAAGACCAGGAACACGAGGTGCAGAACCACGAACCCTGCCAGGAGCACGCGCGGCGAGGTCAACCACCCCGGTAGGTTCTGGGGCCGATCCAGAACGTTCAATCGGTCCTGTTGGGTCAACGGCTTGTGCGTGGACATGATCAATCCTCGTCAGGTGCGCAGCGGTACGAGACCGCGGGCGGCCTCAGGAAATCTGTTCCGTACCCGGTGGAGCGGGGCACGGATGCGTACTCATGCTACGTGCCGCGGACCGGTCCCCGTGGACTCGTGAGTCATGGGGTGCGGCACACCGGGGCACCGCCCACGGCTACTACCCCCGAGAATCGGGTCCCAAACCCCGTTTGCAGTGCGTCCGACTGCTAGGATCAGCCTCCTGAATAACGTCCCGCGGGCCATGGCGCCTGGGCACCCGAAAAAGTTGACAAGTAGGGGAACGACACAGGTCATGTCGGAAAGTGGTTCGCGTCCGGAGGTCACCGCTCACGGCAGCACTGCAGCGACCCCTCGGGCCACCGGGGGGTCGATTTCCGCCGAGGCCCGCTCCGTACCGGGTACCCCGCGGGTTCCCCGCCCGTTGATTGCCATTGTTCAGGGTCTCATTGGCTCACTCATGATGTTCGTGGGTTCCATTGGGATCGGGTGGATCGCCCTGGGCTCCCCCATGGTTCGCAATCCCCTGGTGATCGCCATGCGCACCGAGGGCTGGGGCATTGTCATCTCCACGGTTCTCTTGACCTTTGGGGCCATGCTCCTGATGCGCTCGTGGGTTCGGTTGGGGCAGCGACTGACCGGGTGGCCGGAGGGTTCGCTGCGCGCCGTCGTCACCGCTGTGCTTGCCTGGTCGCTGCCGTTGCTGCTGGCCGTGCCGATTTTTTCTCGCGACGTGTACGCCTACATCGGCCAGGGACGCCTTATGGCGGCCGGGGAGAACCCGTACACGACCGGCATCTCGACTCTCGACAACTGGTTCATGCTGGGTGCCGATCCGGCCTGGGCCGAATCCCGCACCCCCTACGGGCCCGTTTTCCTGTGGTTGGCGCACCTGGTGGTCAGGGTCACCGGGGCCCAACCGGATCTCGCCGTCCTGCTGTTCCGGGTTCTCTCGTGTGTGGGTGTCGCGCTGTGCGTGCTGTACGTGCCCAAACTCGCGGAAATGCACGGGTTCGACGGCGCTCGCGCCCTGTGGCTCACGGTCGCCAACCCCCTGTTTCTCATTAGTTTCGTGGCCAGCGCCCACAACGACGGTCTCATGGTCGGCCTTGCCGTGGCGGGCACGTATTTCGCCGCGACCGGCAGGCCGATCCGGGGCATTCTGCTGGTCACCGCGTCCATTGGCATCAAACCCATCACGATTCTCCTGCTGCCCTTCATCGGGTTGCTGTGGGCCGGCACCAATGCCTCGTGGCCGCGCAAATTCGCCACGTGGGCCGGGACGGCGATCTTGAGTTTCGGACTTCTCCTGCTGAGCGGCATTCCCTACGATCTGGGCCCCGGATGGATTCTCGCCATCCTGGACCCCACTCCGGGCTACACGGGTTATTCACCGTCCGGGTTCCTGAGCATGCAGGTCAACCGCATCGGCGACGCGGTGGGACTGCCCGGCGGAGACATCGCGGCGACCTTGCGCAACATCTTGAAATACCTGGGCATCGGCATTGTGGTGCTGTTGATGTTCTGGGGTGAGGGTCAGCGCAGCCACCGAGTGGTCCGACGCATGGGGCTGGCCTTTGCCGCTGTCGTCTTGCTTTCCCCGGTCATCCAGCCGTGGTACATCCTGTGGTTCCTGCCGTTCTTGGCGGTCACCGGCATCAAGGACAACTGGCAGGTGCGCGTGCTGTACGTGGTCACCGGGTTCTTCGTGATCTTCGGCGCGCAGGATCAACTGTCCGTGTGGCCCTACATCGAGGTCAGTTTCAACGTGTCCACCATTGCCTACGTTGTTGCTCTCGCCTTCACCGGCTACCTCATGTTCCTCGACCCGCACACCAAGCACGTGCTCATCGAGGGCGGGCCTCGAGGGTGGCTCGAAAGACGCCGACGACGCCGCCGCGTCCGGTAAGTGCCCGCCACGTGGTTCACGGCTCTGACCGAGGCTTTTGGGTGTGGTTGGGTGCGTGCTCCGAGGGACCCGGGCGGCCTCCGACATCTGAGGATCAGGTTCGCCACAAACGACGCGCCCTGGCTGCGATGCTATGCCTCAGATGTCAACGGGAGCGCAACGCTGCCTTAGCCTTGATCCACCGATGAGCATGCTTGGTACTGGTACGTAATTAAGAACGAAATGCCCGTCTGACCGGGAAGAATGG